>JASLIR010000340.1 GCA_030152125.1 Alkanindiges sp. | reverse complement strand
ACAGGGTAACTATCATGCTGTTTTTATTTTCTTCACCTTCGCGTCAGTCGTGTGGTTCATTACGCGTGGACAAACTTGTGCAGGCTCTTCTACTGGGTGGCCTGTTATTACAGCTTCCTTTAAGCGTTAATGCAGCACCTTTGGCAGCCCAACTGGATGCTTCCTCAGCCATTATCAGCGAGCCGCAAGGCAGCTTAAGCCTGGAGCAGGCACTGGATTTGGCCAGCCAATACCAGCCTTTACAAAGCGTGTGGCAGGGCAGGCAGCAAATTGCCGAAGCCAACCTGCAACAAAGTCGCTTGTGGGATAACCCGGAAATCAGCTATGACCAGACCGGTTTAAGGTCAAAAGACGAGCGTGAAATTTCTATTGGTATCTCGCAGCGGCTGGATGTGTTTGGCGTGCGTCAGGCGCGGCAAAAGCTGGCCAGCATTGCGCTGGAAAGCGAAAGTATTCGCCAGCTGGCCTATCAGTCGCAGCTAAAACTGGCCGTAACAGCCGCCTACTGGCGGGTGGCACAAGCCGAATGGCTGCTTAAGCTACAGCAGGACCAGGCAAGTTTAAGCGCTAACAGTGAACAGGCTGCCAAACGCCGTTTAACCGCCGGGCGTATTGCTGAGGTGGAATACTCCCGTGTATTGGTCGCACACCAGCAGGTGCTAACCCAACTGGATGCGGCACAGGCGGGTTTAAAAGAGGCGCGCTTCCAGCTTACACGCTTATGGGGTAATAGCCAGCCCGTGTTTAGCGCGACTGCGGCAGTAACCAGCAATACGGCGTGGCCTGCACTGGACCTCAATCAGCTGAATGCGGCATTGGCGGATAACCCGCAGCAACGCCTGTTACAGCAACAGCAACAACAGGCCGAAGCTGCTTTAGGGCTGGCCAAAGCACAAGCCCGGCCTCAACCTACTGTTAGCCTGGGGGTAAATCAAACCCGTTCGCCTGCCATACCTGGTGAAGGGGCCAACGGCACGGATAACCGCCTGACCCTTGGTGTGTCTGTTCCCATTCCGGTGTTTAACCGTAACCAGGGCGTGATCAAGGCCACACATGCACTGGGCCATATCAGTGAGGCGCAGCAGCGCTATGCTGTGTCGCAACGGGAACAGCAAATTCAGGCAGGTTTAATCCGGCTGGCTTCCTTATCCAGCCAGTACCAGCAGTTACAGCAACAGCAATTGCCGCTGGCAAAGTCCATTCAGCAAAAAACCTTGCAGGGCTTTGAGGCTGGCAAGTTCTCTGTGACCGAAGTACAGCAGGCCACACGCGAATATCAGGCCATACAGTTCAATCAGTTGCAATTATTGAGTCAGGCCTGGCAACTGTCGCTGCAAATGCAGGCGATTAGCCTGGGGCTGGCACCCGAGTTTGACATGAATAATGTCAATTATCTGGATGACAGCCAGCGTCAGCTATGGCAGGACACACAAAGCATGCCGGTTATCGGTGCAGGGGAATAAGCATGAGCACACAACAGTCAAATACTAAAAAACAACTCATCCTGATTGTGGCAATTATTATTGTCACTGCTGTGATTGCTGCCTTCCTGCTATTTTCTGGTAATGATGACAGTAAAAAAGTAGCTGAATCAGAAACTGCGGCGGCGGCAGGTAAAGAAGGAGCGAAAGAGTCAGGCCATGCAGGACATGCAGAGGAGTCTGAGCATGCACATGAGGCATCGGAGGACATTGAGCTGACCAATGCGCAGATTGCCAGCCAGCAGATTAAAATTGAAAGCGTCACGCTGGGCAGTATTGACCGTAGTGTCAGCCTGTCCGGCCGCTTACTGGTGAATGCCGACCAGCAGGCGCATATTTCCCCCAACTTTGCCGGGCGGGTGGAAGCGGTATATGTGCAAACCGGGCAATACGTGAAAAAAGGCCAGACGCTGGCCACCCTGCTGGTGCCGGAACTGGTGGATTTGCAGGCCAATATTCGCCTGATGCAGTCGCGCCTGGACCTGGCAAAAAGCGATTACGAGCGTGAACGCAGCCTGTGGCAGCAGGGTATTTCTGCCAAGCAGGATTTTTTGCTGGCCGAAAACCAGTATAAGCAGGCACAAATTGAGGTCAGTGCCGCCAAGGCGCGTATTAATGCCTATGGGGCTGCTAGCCAGAGTGCCGGGCGTTTTGACCTGAAATCACCGATTAACGGGGTGATTAACAGCAAGGATGTGGTGGTGGGTGAGAGTGTACAAACCGCCACCCAGTTGTTCCTGATAGACCGTCTGGACCAGTTATGGCTGGAGTTTGTGGTGCCTGCCCAAATTGCCGACCAGATGACGCAACGTTTTAACCAGCAGGCCAGTGTGAGTTTTAGTACATCCGTCAATCAGCAAGGCTTTAAAGCCAAACTAATGACCCTGACCCCCAGTGCCGACATGCAGACGGGCCGTCTGATAGCGCGTGCATTAGTGGATAATAGCAACATGCAGCTGCGCCCGAATATGCTGGTCAATGTTCAGGTGGAGCAACAGTCCACAGATCAGGCCGCACAGGTGCTGGTAAAACGCAGTGCGGTGCAGCAGGTGGAAGGCAAGGACGTGGTGTTTGTGGCCGAGCAGAATAAGGACGGTGCCCATTTTGCGCCGCATCCGGTTACTGTGGGTGCGGAAAGCACCGACCGCCAGTGGATTGCAATTGCGAATGGCCTGAAGCAGGGTGAAGCCTATGTGTCCGAAGGCAGCTTTATCCTGAAATCCGAACTGGAAAAAGGGGAGGCTGAGCATGGACACTAAGCATAATGACAGTAAGGATTTACAGCCGACCCCGCCTGATCACCCCCTTAAGGATGAGGCTGTAAAAGATGAGGCTGTAAAGGATGAGCGCATTAAAATAGAAGGCTGGTTTGACCGCATTATCCAGACCTCCATCCATTTACGTGGCTGGGTGATGCTGCTGGTGCTGGGGCTGGTTGTTATTGGCGTGATGAGCTACCAGAAACTACCCATTGATGCAGTGCCGGACATTACCAATGTACAGGTGCAAATTAACAGTGCTGCGCCCGGTTTTACCGCACTGGAGGCCGAACAGCGCATTACCTACCCCATTGAGCGGGTGATGGCCGGGTTGCCTAAGCTGGAGCTAACCCGCTCCATTTCACGTTATGGCTTGTCGCAGGTAACCATTATTTTTGAGGATGGCACCGACATTTACTGGGCGCGCCAGTTGATCAACCAGCGCCTGCAGGAAGCCAAAAGCCAGATGCCGGAAGGCATTGAGCCGATGATGTCGCCTATTTCCACCGGACTTGGTGAAATTTACCTGTGGACCTTGAGTGCAGCGCCGGATGCCAAAAAAGCCGATGGTACAGCATATACCCCGGCGGATTTGCGCGAGTTGCAGGACTGGGTAGTACGCCCGCAGTTACAGCGTGTGCCCGGTGTGGCGGAGGTAAATACCATTGGCGGTTTTGCCAAGCAGTACCTGGTGCAGCCGGACATCAATGCCCTGCAAGGTTATGACCTGAGCATTGAAGACATCCGCATTGCCTTAAGCCTGAATAATGAAAATCGCGGTGCGGGGTTTATCGATCTTAACGGGCAGCAGCTGACAGTGCGGGTACCTGGCCAGTTGGGTAGCCCGCTGGATATTGGCGATGTGGTGGTGAGCCAGAAAAATGGCATTCCCATCAAGGTGTCTGATGTGGCTACGGTAAGCATTGGGCATGATTTGCGTACGGGTGCCGCCACCATGAACGGGCAGGAAACGGTGCTGGGTACTGCCATGATGATGATGGGTGCCAACAGCCGGGTAGTATCACAGGCGGTGGATGAAAAAATTCAGGAGGTAAAACGCAGCCTGCCCAAAGGAGTGGTGCTGGATACCGTATATAACCGTACCACACTGGTGGACAAAGCCATTGCGACTGTGCAGAAGAACCTGATTGAAGGGGCGATTCTGGTCATTGCAGTGCTGTTCCTGTTTTTAGGTAACATCCGCGCGGCCATTATTACTGCCTGTGTGATCCCGCTGTCCATGCTGTTTACCTTAACTGGTATGGTAGAGCGACAAATTAGCGCTAACCTGATGAGTCTGGGCGCTCTGGATTTCGGCATCATCATTGATGGTGCGGTGGTGATTGTTGAAAACTGTATTCGCCGCCTGGCTGAGGAACAGCACCGGCAGGGGCGTTTACTGACCCGGCAGGAGCGTTTTACCCAGGTGTTTCTGGCGGCCAAACAGGCCCGCCGTCCGCTGATTTTTGGCCAGCTGATTATTCTGGTGGTGTACCTGCCGATTTTTGCCCTGACCGGGGTAGAGGCCAAGCTGTTTCACCCGATGGCCATGACTGTGGTTATTGCGCTAATTGGCGCGATGATCCTGTCAGTGACCTTTGTACCTGCTGCGGTGGCGCTGTTTATTACTGGTAAGGTGGAAGAAAAAGAAAACCGCATTATGCTGACCTTAAAGCGCTGGTATTTAAGCGCCTTAAATAGCACCTATGCTTTTAAACAGGTGATGGTAGTGGCTGCGGTGGCAATCCTGCTGCTGACTGGTTTAATGGCGACCAAGCTGGGTAGCGAGTTTGCCCCTACATTGAGCGAAGGTGATTTTGCCCTGCAATCCATGCGTTCACCTAGTACCTCACTAGAAGAATCCCTGCGTATGCAGGAACGTATGGAAGCGGCCCTGTTAAAGCAGTTCCCGGAAATTGATAGAATCTTTGCCCGAACCGGTACGGCAGAGGTAGCTACCGATGTGATGCCGCCGAATATTTCTGACGGTTACATTATGCTGAAACCGAAAAGCGCATGGCCAGACCAGAAAGAAACCCTGCCAGAGCTACGGGAGCGCTTGCAGGAAGTGGTGGAGCATCAGGTGGGTGCGGTCAGCGAGTTTTCCCAGCCGATTCAGTTGCGCTTTAATGAGCTGATTTCCGGTATCCGCAGTGATGTGGGGGTGAAAATTTTTGGTGATGACATGCAGGTGTTAAACCAGCAGGCCGAAATTATTGCTGCCAAATTACGCCAGATTAATGGCGCTGCGGATGTAAAAGTGGAGCAGACCAGCGGCTTGCCCTTGCTGACGGTGGAAATTAAACGTGATGCTGCGGCCCTGTATGGCCTGAGTACCCAGCAGGTTCAGGATACCGTGGCTGCGGCCATTGGTGGCACAGTAGCTGGGCAGATTTTGCAGGGTGACCGCCGTTTTGACCTGGTAATTCGGCAGAATGACCAGATGCGTAACCCGGAACAACTGGCACAGTTACCGATCCGCCTGAATACCGGTGGTGTGGTGGCGCTATCGCAAGTGGCGGATGTACGCATGGTGCTGGGTATTAATCAGATGAGCCGCGAAAATGGCAAGCGTCGCGTGGTGGTTACCACCAACGTGAATGGCCGTGATTTGGG
>JASLIR010000282.1 GCA_030152125.1 Alkanindiges sp. | reverse complement strand
GTATGAACAATTTATCGGTTTGACTATTGGTCATCCGTTTTTATACCACGTCTGATCGAATTGGTAGTTTTTGCCAATGCGCTGCCTTCTTTGCATCTATAAGTTCCAAAAAAGAACTTATATTTTTTTAATTGGTTGATGCTATGGTGGGAGATAAAATGGCTGAACAAACTGGTGGCTTAAGGTGTTTTCAGTGGGTTGCACGCTTAACCGGCGTGGGGTTTTTATTATTTTTTGGTCTGGCCTTTGTCATGATACTGACAGGGCTGGATAACTGGTTGTTGCAATATGAGTGGGGCAAGCTGGTGATGCGCCTGCTGCGCTGGGGTGACCAAACTGGTGGCGCAGAGCATTATGAGCTGATGATCAGCATTATCTATATTATATGGGGTGGCTTTTTAATCAGGGCTGCCAGCAAACCCTTGCAGCATGCTTTGTTTTTTGATTTTACCGCGCTGGCCAATATTGCTCATTTTGGCGCCATGTTTCTTATGGCTTTGCTCATGCAGCATGAAATGATCCATCTGGCGGGTGATGTATTACTGGGCTGGCTGTCCTTAGGGGTATTTATTGTTTTCTGGTTGCCCGTACGCCGCCTTGCTATAAGCAGTCGCGGCTAAACTCATCGGCATGCAAGGGTTTACCTGCACGGATCGCATTGCACAGCCCGGTAATCAAACGCTGGGCATCACGCGGAAGAGGGGCACGGCCAGCCAGTAAATCGTGTACGCGGGCATGTACATGGTTTTTAAACTGCTCGCCGGAGCCTGCCTCGCCATTTAAATTATCCAGTGATACGCGGAATTTACGCTGGCAGGCTTGCGTGAATAGCCATTCCAGTGCCTGCGGCTTTACTTCCATCTGTTCAAATAAAGCCTGCTGTTCGGCATTGCGCCCATCCGGCGCATACCAGTAGCCTAAATCTGCTAACAGGCGACGCTGGGCACCGGCAATGCACCAGTGGCTGATTTCATGCAGCGCACTGGCAAAGTAGCCGTGGGCAAACACAATCCGCGCCGGTTGCGGCTGGCTGTCTATATTCATGCCGGCTGGCATAGCAGCTGGAAAATATTCCGGCTCATGCTCACCACGCTGTAATATCACGTTGTGATGGGCAAACCAGTGATTAAAATGTAGAATAAGCCAGTCCACACGCGCTGCTTCATTAGCGGCTGTGGTACTTCCGGCAGGTACAGGCCAGGGCAGCAGGGTTTGTGTTGCTGGCAATGCGGCAGCATGGGTGCCTTGTTCAGGCGTTTGGCTGCGCGGATGCCGGGATAAAGTGTGCGGGTTGCTGGTGCTGTGATCATGTTGATGATCTGTCCGGTTGTCTGCCTGCTTATGTGTTTGGTTGTCGGGTTGTGTGTTTAACCGTACCGCAGCATTACCCATCAGCAGTTACCATCACTTTTAAATGAAATAAAGAAAATTGTATCTTATTCTTTGACAGATCAGCCACAACTTTGTAGAATTACCGCCCTATTATGTCAGCAAATACCTTTCCGACTCAGATTGAGCCGTTTAAATGGGCCGAACAAGGCTTTACGTGGTCAGGTCCAGTACCTTTGACCCGCTTTGTCCGCATAGCTCAGGAAAACCATGTACCCGTTGTAACGCAACAGGTGCAGGTTGACTGTCGTTTATATATGGACGACTACTATAACGTGGCTTGGCTGGATGGTGAGTTGTCTGTCCAACTGCACATGCAGTGTCAGCGTTGCCTGGAAGCCGTGGATGTGCCTGTGCACACTACAGTTCACCTTGCATTACTGGCGGATGAGGCTCAGGCAGCGCGTCTGGATGAGGATGCTGATTTCGTTATTCTAAGCGAAGAACAGATTGTGCACGGGGCAGATGGCACCGATGCGATTGATCTGATCGAGTTATTAGAAGACGAGTTGCTGTTGTCGGTGCCGATTTCACCGCGACATGAGTCGTGTGAACACAAGCATCAACCAGTCGTTCAGGAAGAGCCGATAGAAGTGAAACGGGATAATCCGTTTGACGTATTGGCTGGCCTGAAAGGTAAGCTAGATTCTTAATGCATTGTGCATTAGGCCTCAAATAACTGTTATTGATCTGATTGATCGTTGTAAAGGAGCCTCTCATGGCCGTTCAGCAAAACCGTAAAAGTCGCTCTCGCCGTGACATGCGCCGTTCACACGATGCGTTAACTGTAAATGCGTTGTCTGTGGATAAAACCACTGGTGAAACTCACCTGCGTCACCATGTAACCAAAGATGGCTTCTACCGTGGCCGTCAGTTGTTTGCAGTTGCTGCAACTGAAGAATAATTTTTGCCCGGTATGTTGTGCATTTTGTGCTACATCCCAAGGTAAAAAATAAAGTGGGAGCTTTTTGCTCCCATTTTTTTATTGGGTTTTTAATAGTTTTAAGGTGGTTTTTAAGGTAGTTTAGACGGGTCAGGCTGGCAAAAAAATGGGCTGTTGTATTGCCACCAGCCACTGAAAAAGGACCTGTTAAGAAATGACCTGGTAAAAACACCAGCCAGGGTTTATGCCTTGATCATCCTGATCAATAGGCTGCCTGAATAATACACCGCATGGTCGGTATAAAATACTCAAGGGATATTTGCGATGACTATTGCAAGCACGCTCAAAGCGACAATTGAAGGCCGCACCGTTTTTCTGTTTCCCGGTCAGGGCTCACAGAAAATAGGCATGCTGGCCGAACTGGCCGAGCAATTTGTCCTGATTCAGCAAACATTTGATGAAGCCTCTGCGGCGCTGGGCTTTGATGTATGGCACATTGCCCAGAGTGGGGAAAAGCTGGACCAGACCGCGTATACCCAGCCAGTATTGTTAACGGCCAGTGTGGCCTTGTGGCGCCTGTGGCGCGAGCTGGGTGGTGCCGCGCCTGCGGTGCTGGCCGGCCATTCGCTGGGTGAGTACAGTGCGCTGGTGGCTGCAGAAAGCCTGGCTTTTGCCGATGCAGTAAAGCTGGTGCATTTGCGTGGACAGCTGATGCAGTCTGCCGTGCCGGAAGGGGAAGGAGCCATGGCGGCTATCCTGGGTCTGGAGGATGCGCAGGTAGAAAGCCTGTGTCAGGCCGTGTCTGCCCAACTGGGACAGGTGGTTGAAGCCGCTAATTATAATGCCAAGGGACAGGTGGTGATTGCCGGAACAACCGCTGCAGTACAGGAGGCGATTGTACAGGCCAAGACGCAAGGCGCCAAAACCATTGGCCTGCCGGTAAGCGTACCTTCACATTGCAGCCTGATGAAGCCGGCAGCAGAAAAGCTGGCGGCAGCACTGGAAACGACCACATTTAAGGTACCGCGCCTGCCTGTTATCCAGAACGTCAATGCACAGGTAGAGGCGGATGTGGATGCCATTAAAAAGGCATTGATTGAGCAGCTGTACCTGCCGGTACGCTGGACGCAAAGCCTGCAGTATGTGCAGGCGCTTGGTATTGAATATGTGGTGGAGTGTGGTGTGGGCAATGTGTTATCCAACCTGGCCAAGCGTTTGGATCAGATAACCGCAGTTTACCCGCTGGATAGCAAAAAGCGTCTGGAAGACGCCCTGAGCGCTGTTTCAATGGCAGAAGGAAAAATTGCATGACGCAACAACAGACAAACACTGAAAAAAAAGTGGCACTGGTGACCGGTGCCAGCCGTGGTATTGGTGCAGCCATTGCTGACCAGCTGGCGGCGGATGGCTTTTTTGTTGTAGGGACTGCCACCACCGAAACGGGTGCACAGGCTATTAGTGCCCGCCTTGCTGGTCAGGGTGCCGGTATTGCGCTGGATGTGCGTGATAGCCAGGCGATTGACCAGGCGCTGGCCGATATTGAAAAGCAGCACGGTGCTGTGCTGGTGCTGGTCAATAATGCCGGTATTACCCGTGACAACCTGTTGTTGCGTATGACGGGTGATGACTGGTCGGATATTTTGTCTGTCCATTTAAATGCGGTTTTCCATTTATCCAAGCGGGTACTGCGTGGCATGACCAAGGCACGCTTTGGCCGCATTATCAATATTAGCTCCGTGGTGGCGCAAATGGGTAATGGCGGGCAGGCCAACTATGCAGCTGCCAAAGCTGGCGTGGAAGGTTTTAGCCGCAGCCTGGCTAAGGAAATGGGTAGCCGCAACATTACAGTAAACAGTGTGGCACCGGGTTTTATTGCCACCGATATGACCGATGAACTGAATGAAGAACAGCGTCAGCGCCTGCTATCACAAATTGCAATTAACCGTCTGGGTACGCCGCGGGATATTGCCGATGCAGTGAGTTTTCTGGCCAGTGACCGCGCCAGTTACATAACTGGTACGGTTTTGCCTGTCAATGGCGGCCTGCATATGACCTAAAAGTCATTTCGGACCTTTGTAATTTCCAAACTTTAGTCTAAACTAGTGGCGTCAATCAACAAACGCCACATGCATGAGGAGAATTCCTGTGAGCGATATAGAACAACGCATTAAAAAAGCTGTGGCTGAACAGCTCGGTATGCGTGCTGAGGACATTAAGAACGAAGCATCTTTTATGGACGATTTGGGTGCCGATTCACTGGATCTCGTAGAGCTAGTGATGTCATTTGAAAATGACTTTGATATCACCATTCCAGACGAAGATTCTAATGCAATCACTACAGTTCAATCTGCGATTGACTATGTGAGTGCAAAGCTAAACGAAGCTTAATTGCAGTTTAGCTTGTTCTGTCTGATGGGCAGTATCAGCTGATCGACGAGAGTCGAAACACATAAAGGGCTGCGGAAACGCAGCTTTTTTTGTGCCCGGCTGTTGGCCGTCGGATTTAATAATAAAAACACCAAGAAACTTACAACCGCTTACGCACTGCAATACATGGTTATGTGAACAGCACAGGAAGCCAACAGGCGAATTTCAAAAATGTTCTATCTTGATCAAGTCAACCGGCCTGTGCCCCTATGGGTCTGGTTGCACCCTATTTTAGTGTCGCTACATTTATAACTCACAGCATACAACCGGATGGAAAATAACAATGGGTATTTTTAGTTTTGTAAAAGGTATTGGTGAAAAGCTGACAGGACACAAGTCTGAGGCTGCACCTGCTGCTGCGCCAACTGCTGCACCGAAAGAGCCAACCGCACAGGAAATTGCCAATCTGTTGCTGGCCCGTGTGCAGGCATTAAATTTGGGGATTGACGGTTTAAGTATTCATTATGATTCCACCACCGATACCGCCGATATTAAAGGTACGGCTAAATCGCAGGCGGACCGCGAAAAAGCGATTTTGGCGGTGGGAAATGTTGACCACGTGGCAAAAGTGGTAGATAGTATAGATGTAACGAGTCCGGAACCGGAAAGCAAGTTTTACACGGTGAAATCAGGCGATAATCTTTCCAAGATTTCCAAAGAAGTGTACGGTGACCCGAACAAGTACCAGCATATTTTTGAAGCGAACAAGCCTTTGCTGTCGCACCCGGACAAGATTTATCCGGGACAGGTATTACGCATTCCAGCGCTGGCTTAGTCAGGCTGGATTTTACGGCCCGCAATAATGCGGGCTTCTTTATGCCTGTTGTTTTATAGCTATTAATATATTACAGCGAATTTATGCTGTAGCTTAGCCTGTGGGATTAATCCGGTGTGTTCATGCGATCCGGCACTGGGATAAGCTTACAGCTTACAGCTTACAGCTTACATGCCTTTACCTTGATATTGCAGGTAATTAACGGTTGAGGTAAAAAGCTTTCTCCTGCTGCTGCCCAATCGCCCACTGTATATGCTCTTTTACCACATCATCATGCTGCGGCAGAGCCTGCTGTAGGGCGTCAATAATCTGTGGGTCATAAGGCGCATTGCCCAAGCCAATGGCTACATTACGCATAAAGCCCTGATAGCCGGTGCGGCGAATGGCGCTGCCTTCGGTATTGCTTAAAAAGGTCTGTTCCGACCATTGCCACAAGTCCAGCAAGGTCACCTGATCAAAATTGTTACGTACTTTAAAGTCGTCTTCGGCGGATAGCTTGGCAAAACCGTTCCAGGGGCAAATCAGCTGGCAGTCATCACAGCCAAAAATACGGTTACCAATTGGTTTGCGAAACTCTTCGGGAATCACCCCCTGATACTCAATGGTCAGGTAGGCAATGCAACGGCGGGCATCCAGCCGGTAAGGCGCAACAATGGCCTGCGTGGGGCAAATATCAATGCAGGCGCTGCAACTGCCGCAATGGGGCGAAGCGGCCTGATCAAATACCAGGTCAAGGCTGGTAAACAGCTCCCCCAGAAAAAAGAACGAACCAGCCTTTTTATTGATCAGCAGGGTATGTTTACCGGTCCAGCCTAGCCCGCTTTTTTCCGCCAGTGCCTTTTCAAAAATCGGTGCGGAGTCGGCAAAGGGGCGCGATTCAAAATTACCCACTTTTTGCTGGATACGCTGCGCCAGCTGCTTCAAGCGGCTGCGTAATACCTTGTGATAATCACGCCCATAGGCATAGCGGGCAATAATGGCCTGATTCGGTTGC
>JASLIR010000278.1 GCA_030152125.1 Alkanindiges sp. | reverse complement strand
GGGAAAGCAATAACCTGCCTATCACCTTCCTTAAAGAAGAAGGCGGGCCCGCTCACGGTTTTAGCATTGAGCTGGCCACAACTTGCGCCGTTAAATTGCAGGTTGGCCTTAAAATAATTACCTGAAGTGGTGTCGGCGCTTATCTGGCCTGTAATCAGACAGGTTGTATTCACCGTGCCGTTAATACCACCTAGTAATCCTACGTTCAGGCTAAAGTCGTTGCGAATATTGGTCATTGCACCTTTAATGGTATGTAGTTTGGCCTGATAGCTACCACTGATATCCTTCAGGGCCGGGCGTGTGCCATTGGCCTCTGCATCGTATTGCAGATTAAACGTATTGGTTTTATCCAGCGAGGTGTCATAACTGCTAATTTCTGCTGAATTTGCAGTATAGCTGCCTTTCAGTAAGGTAATGCTTACCTTGTCATCAAAGGCAAAACTTCTACCATTCTCATCGCCAATTTTTTTTAATTTGGCTTCCAGTTTACCCTGCAGGAAACCATCAAAAGTGGCTTGTGAGTCTTTGCCGGAATAGATAATCCAGTATTCACCTTGCGGGCTAAACAGGCTAAGGGTATTGCGTTTATCCGGTGTATCACCCAGGTAGATGCCACTCTTTAAATCAATATCCGGGTTGTTGGGAATAAAACTGTCTGAACCACCACCACCGCAGGCAGACAACAAGCCAGCGGCAACCATCATGGATGCTAGGGAAATTCTTTTCATGGGATTCACAATGTGTACGAAAACGGGAGCATTGATCATACTTAATTTGGAAAGAATCTACATGTGTAATTTTTACATTTTAATAAAATCACAACAAAGAGTTTGACCAAGTGGACAAAATTGCGGGCATAAAAAAGCACGCAGCCTGATGTGGATGCGTGCTTTCAAAAAATTAAATAACGGAACGCATGCAGTGGTTAATTTACATCCACTGCAACTTGTCACGTAGCTTCACTACCTCGCCAATAATAGTCAGAGTAGGGGCGCTAATGCCGCTGCCTTCTACTTTGGAGGCAATATCCGCCAGGGTGCCAACCACAACTTTCTGCTCGGGCGTGGTGCCTTTGGATACCAGGGCAACCGGCATATCGGCACGCTGCCCATGTGCAATCAACTGGGCGCAAATATCAGTCAATCCCACCAGTCCCATATACAGTACCAAAGTCTGGTTTTCATATACCAGTTCAGTCCATGGCAGTTCCGGTGAGCCTTCCTTTAAGTGGCCAGTTAAAAAGCGCACACTTTGCGCGTAGTTACGGTGGGTAAGTGGAATACCGGCATAGGATGAGCAACCTGAGGCCGCAGTAATGCCCGGCACTACCTGAAAGCGTACTCCGGCTTCAAACAGCTGTTCAATTTCTTCACCACCCCGGCCAAAAATAAACGGGTCGCCACCTTTTAAGCGGCATACGCGTTTACCTTCCTGCGCCAGACGAACCAGCAGGGCATTAATGCCTTCCTGCGGTACGGCATGGTTGGAGCGTGCCTTGCCTACATAAATTTTGTCAGCATCGCGGCGGCATAATTTTAAAATGGGTTCGGACACCAGACGGTCATACACAATCACATCCGCCTGCTGCATCAGGCGCAGTGCTTTAAAGGTTAACAGGTCCGGGTCGCCAGGGCCGGCCCCCACCAGAAATACTTCACCTGCCTGTGCCTGCCAGTTTTCCAGAAAGTCCGGCATTTCCGCGCGTGCCTGATCTGGTCTGCCAGCCAGAATAGCTTCGGCAATCGGACTGTCGTATAAGGCTTCCCAGAATACGCGGCGCTGGTCGGGGTTATCAATTTTCTGCTTTACAGCCGCGCGCCATTCGCCAGAAAACTTTGCCAGCTCACCCAGGTGCGTTGGTAATATGCCTTCAATTTTGGTGCGTAACTGGCGGGCCATCACTGGTGATGCGCCTCCCGTAGCGACGGATACCAGTAAGGGCGAGCGGTCAATAATGGACGGCATCATAAAACGGCAGTGTGGTGGGTCATCTACCGAATTCACCAGAATCTGCTGTGCTTCACAGTCTTCAAACACCTGCTGGTTAATGGCGGCATCATCAGTAGCCGCAATCACCAGGCGGTATTTTTTCAGGTAAAAGCTGGAGGAGTAGCCAGCGGCCATATAACGACCGCCTGTTTGTTGTACCAATTCCAGCAAGTTATCCTGAATGTCGGGGGAAAGTACATCAATCACCCCCCCTGCATCGGCAAGCAGTGCTGCCTTGCGGTAGGCAATGGCGCCACCGCCAACCAGCAGGCAGGCCTGGCTAGTCAGTTTTAAGGTAATGGGTAACAAGTCCATGGGCTGGCTCCAGGTGCTGGCGGTTATTGTAATTATGGCAGATTTATCGGGGATGGATCAGTCGCCAAGGCTGCTTAGCGACTGATCATGCAATATAGAATCACTGATATGCTCAGTGTTTAGTCAATAAAAGTCAGGCCGCCCATATAAGGTTGCAGTACCTGTGGGATGGCAATGCTGCCGTTAGCTTGCTGGTAATTTTCCATAATGGACAGCAGGGTACGGCCAACTGCCAGACCGGAACCATTTAAGGTGTGGACCAGTTCGGTAGATTTAATACCGCTACGGTAGCGTGCCTTCATGCGGCGTGCCTGAAAGTCGCCCATGCTGGAGCAGCTGGAAATTTCGCGGTAGGTATTCTGGCTAGGCACCCATACTTCCAGGTCGTAGGTTTTAGTGGAGCCAAAGCCCATATCCCCGCCACACAATAGTACTTTACGATAGGGCAGTTCCAGCAGTTGCAGTACTTTTTCAGCATGCGCTGTCAGTTCTTCCAGTGCTTCCTGGGAATGCTCCGGTTTAACAATCTGCACCATTTCAACTTTATCAAACTGGTGCTGACGAATCAGGCCACGGGTATCACGGCCAGAAGAACCTGCTTCACTACGGAAACACGGGGTATGGGCGGCATATTTTAATGGCAGGCGCGCTTCATCAATAATTTCATCCCGCACAAAGTTGGTAATCGGCACTTCGGCGGTTGGAATCAGGTAAAACTCTTTTTCACCTTGCAGCTTAAACAGGTCTTCCTCAAATTTCGGCAACTGGCCGGTGCCACGCAGGCTGTCGGCATTTACCAGATAAGGCACATAAGCTTCGGTATAACCATGCTGGGTGGTATGCAAGGCTCGTTATTCTGTACGTGGGCACCCATAGGATTGGCCGGGTCGTCGTCGTTGCAGTTCTCGATCGCATCGTCGGTGCCGCCGTCGTGCCGGACATAAAGATGATCGGTCACCCGATCGTCCTGCGCCCCGACCGTGGC
>JASLIR010000253.1 GCA_030152125.1 Alkanindiges sp. | reverse complement strand
AGGCCACCCACATAGCCATTGCCATAAATGGTGGGGTTTACAATACCAATGTTCTGAATAGTGGCATCAATCGTATCGCCAAACAGTCCGACATAGGTACTGGATGGCCGGTTGATATACAGGTTGCTCACCGTATGGCCCAAACCATTCAGCTTGCCCCAGAAGGCAGCATTTCCATCACCAATCGGGTTAAAACCAGCCCCACTGTTCCAGCTGCTGGTAGCTGCCGCATTAATATCATTAGCCAGCACATAGCGGCCAGACAAACCAGCCTGTATGTTCTGCAACTGGTTGAGATTGCTTACCACGGTATAAGCCTGACCATTCAGGCTAAAGGCGGCACTGGCACCATTCAGGTTTAGCTTGGCACCACTGTTCAGGTAAAAGCCTTCGCCGGCATCCGACCCATGCGTCAGACTCAGGGCCTTGTTGCTGGCCACATCCACCACGGCACGCAGGTTAATATTGTCAGCCGCTGTCAGGCTGGTATTGCCGTTCAATTGCAGGTTATTGCTCAGGTTAACGGTTTTGCCATTGGCAGTAATGCTGTCATCCGCCTGCAAACGGCCAGCCAGGTTAATGCTGCTGCTGGCAGTGCTGGTATCGCCGCGCAGCAGGATACGTCCACCCACGCTACTCACACTATTGGCCTGAATGCTGCCCAGGCTGCGTATAATACCAATAGTATTGGAAACGGTATTAATGGTTGGTGCAAGGGTATTGGACAGGTTTACATCCTGTGCATTCACCACATTCACGTTACCACCATTGGCAACAATGCTGCCATAGTTGTAGGAGAATGGGGCCAGAAAAGTTACATCACCGGCTGTGGTAGTAATGCTACCCAGGTTGTCCACATTCGCATTGGTGCCAACGCGGGTAAACTTATAGTTACCGGCATTAAAGTTGGCATCCGTAATGCTAAACGCCGAAGCCACCAGTGAGCCTACATTTACCTGTGCGGTGCTGCCGAAGGTAAAACCGGCCGGGTTCACCAGAAAAACCTGGCCATTACTGTTCAATTGGCCAAAAATTTCACTGGTACCAATACCAGTAACCCGGTTTAAGGCAATACTGCTGGCATCCGGCTGGTTAAATATTACCTTGGCACTACTGCCAATATTAAAACTGTTCCAGTTGGTAATCAGCTTGCTGGAGCTCTGGTTCACCGTCAGCTGGTTAGTCACAGTACGGTCAAAGGTTGCACTACCGCCACCACCGGGAATCACTTCCCCGCTGGGCAAGGCATCCACTGCTGGCACCGCCCAGGCCGAACCACTCAGCAAGCCCAGCACAACGGCTGCTGCCACGGTGATGGCTTTGGATTTTTTATGGCTTTTGGCCAGCTCACTGGCCACTACCCATAGTTGCAGGCTACGATTCCATACCAGCTTATAGCTATTGTTCATTTGATATTCCCCCGACTGCGCCAATGCAGTCGCTATGTATTTGTTGGTATCTGTGTCTGGCCGCAAGATCCCTTACCTGCGGCCAGATGCGGTATTCACTTCATCAATCAGGCTGAATAAACCGTGCTTAGTAAATAACACCCTGCAGGTTATCCTGCGTGGTTACGCTGTAGTTGTGTCCGCTATTGCCATCATCCACCACATAACCGGCTTTCACATACAGGCGTTTGCCAGTGCCAATAAACTTGTCCTCATACTGCTGGAACAAACTGGTCACGCGGTCACCAGTACCGGCTACCAGACCGTTTACGGTTGGCTTGTTGGCAGAGGTCACACCGCCATCATAGGCCTTGGTATTGGGTACCGCAGCCAGAATCAGCTGTTTCGGAGTGATCACGCCCAGCGTGCTGGCGATACGGTTTACCACGTAGTTATTACCGCCATTGCCATCGTTAATCACGTAGCCCAGCTGCACATTCAGGGTTTTACCGGTTGCAGCATTTCGGTCAGTAAAGGCCTGGGTCAGATTGCTGATGCTGTCACTGGCGGCCAGCCCATTAACCAGCACCGCTGCGGCAGAGCTAATATTACCGTCATACACCTTGCTGTCTGCGGCGGCAGTCAGGTTAAGGGTGGCAGGCGTGATGACGCCGGCAGTGCTGCTTTGCAGGTTAACAATATAGTTGTTACCGCCATTGCCATCGTTAATCACATAACCGGCTTTAATGTTAATGGTTTTTCCGCTGCCCACATTTTTGTCAGCAAATACCTGCGCCAGGTTGGTAATGCTGTCACCGGTTTTGCGACCAGTGATAACCGGCGCACCTGTTGCTGCCGTAGTGCCGTCATATACCTTGCTGCTGGCCACTGCACTTAAGGTCAGGGTGGCTGGGGTAATGCTGTTGGTCACACTCGGCAGGAAAGCCACCAGATAGTTATTGCCACTGTTGCCATCGTTCAGCACAATGTTTTCAGTCATCACCAGTGCTTTATTAGTGCCCACGTTCTTGTCTAAAAACTCGAACTTGCCGCCCGTAAAGTTATCGCTACCGAACAGGCTACCACTAGCAATGCTGATGCTGGAATTGGCAGATTTGGTGCCGTTATACACGCGGTTTACGGCACTGTTTTGCAGTACCAGTGTGACCTTGTTGATGGTGCTGGCGGTATTATTCTGGTAGCTGATGTTGTAGTTACCACCACTGTTGCCATCATTCACGGTTACCCCGGCCACCGTCACGGTTTTATTGCTGCCGGCATTTTTATTGTCAAAGGTGAAGCTGCCGCCAGCCAGGTTATCGCTGCCAAACAGCTGGGTACCCGCCACGGCAATCGCGCTGCCCGGGGCTGTAGTGGTGGCATCATAGGTTTTGGTCACATTGCCAGTACCAATCACCAGATTGGCCTTGTTAATGGTCAGGCTGCCCTGCTGCACCGTCAGGTCATAGCCCTGCTGGCCGGAATACAGCCCAGTCAGGTCAATGTTATAACTGCCCGCATTACGCGCACCCTGT
>JASLIR010000252.1 GCA_030152125.1 Alkanindiges sp. | reverse complement strand
GGTATAGGCGACAGTGGCTAAAATGGATAAGGTGATGGGGAGGCTACTCATGCCATAAATTCGTCATTCATCGTGGGTTTAAGGTGGACCAAACTTGGTCACAAAATCTGGTCACATTAAAATCGCGCAAAAAAGATAGGGTCTGTTAACATATCCTATAGCATCTGGCGCTGTAATTTTCTATCCTACGCAATAATTTTTTGCAAATGCATAAGCGGAATTCGCGATGTTTGATACCTTAACCGACCGATTAAGTCAAAGTCTACGCAATATTACGGGCAGCGGACAGCTCACTGAAGATAACATTAAGGACACCCTGCGTGAAGTGCGCATGGCATTGCTGGAAGCCGACGTGGCTTTGCCGGTAACGCGCGACTTTATTGAAAAGGTTAAAACCCAGGCTTTAGGGCAGGAAGTGCTGAAACAGCTTTCTCCTGGTCAGGCCTTTGTAAAGATTGTATATGACCAGCTAACCGAAATGATGGGCGAGGCTAACCAGAGCCTTGACCTGGCTGCCAAGCCACCGGTAGTGATTTTGCTGGCCGGTTTGCAGGGTGCGGGTAAAACCACTACTGCCGGTAAACTGGCGCGTTACCTGAAAGAACGCCAGAAAAAGAAAGTAATGATGGTGTCTGCCGACATTTACCGTCCGGCGGCGATTGCCCAGTTGCAGCGTGTGGCGGCGGATGTAGATGCCGGCTTTGTAGAGTCTGATGCCTCTGAAGACCCGATTAAAATTGCCCAGCGTGCAATTGGTCAGGCCAAGCTGAACTTTGCTGATGTGCTGATTGTGGACACTGCAGGCCGTTTGCACGTGGATGAGTCCATGATGGACGAAATCAAGGCACTGCATGCGGCAATTAGCCCGACCGAAACCCTGTTTGTGGTGGATTCCATGACTGGTCAGGATGCGGCCAATACTGCCAAGGCGTTTAACGATGCCCTGCCGCTGACCGGGGTGATTCTGACCAAGACTGATGGTGATGCGCGTGGTGGTGCAGCACTGTCGGTACGTGCCATTACCGGCAAGCCGATTAAGTTCCTGGGTATGGGCGAAAAGCTGGATGCGCTGGAGCCTTTCCACCCGGAGCGTATTGCCCAGCGTATTCTGGGTATGGGTGACGTACTGTCGCTGGTGGAAGAAGTTGAACGCAAGATTGACCGCGAAAAAGCGGAAAAGATGGCGAAGAAACTGCAAAAAGGCGGCACCTTTAACCTGGAAGACATGCTGATCCAGTTTGAGCAAATGCGCAACATGGGCGGTATGGCTGGCTTTATTGACAAGCTGCCGGGCATGAGCGGTGCTGGTATCCAGCAGGCGTTGCAGGATGCGCGCCCGGAGAAAGAGCTGAAAAAAATGGAATCGATTATTTTGTCGATGACCATTAAAGAACGCCGTAACCCGGACATTATTAACCCGGGCCGCAAGCGCCGTATTGCTGCCGGTTGTGGAATGGAAATTCAGGACATTAACCGTCTGTTAAAACAGCACAGTCAGATGTCCAAAATGATGAAGAAGTTTTCCAGCCCAAGCGGTATTGCCAAAATGATGCGTGGTATGAAAGGCATGCAGGGCGCGGGTGGCCCTGGCGGCATGATGGGTGCTGGTGGTATGGGCGGTATGCCGGGTGGTGGTTTAGGCCCGCTGTTTGGCGGCAAGGATGATAAGAAGTAAATGCTGCTTAGCTGTAATTAGTTAAATGGAAAGGCGCTTAGGCGCCTTTTTGTTTGGCAGTGTTTTACTGCTCGGTATCATCCTCAAAATTTGTAACCTTGCGCCGCGCACAGTCTTGGCGGATTTTTTCCAGCAGGGCTTCATCTTCAATTTTTCCTACCAGCCATTCAGGGTCATCGTCCCAGATGGCACCGCGGGAGAGGATATACTTTAATGTTTTGAATTCTTTGTCACTAAATGTAGTGGTTTTGTTGAGTTGACAATCTTTAAACTTTGCTCCGTAATATTTGGTAGTACAGAAAGTGGTATTCTGGAGGTTGGAGTTAGATAAGTCTGCATTATAAAGTATAGTGTCATTGATGAAGCTGTTTGATAAATTGGCTTCTCTTAAGTTGGCTCCGGTGAGATGAGTGTTGGTTAAGTTAGCTCCAAAAAAAATGGCTTTTGATAAGTTACATTTTATAAATTTAGCTTTTGATAAGTTTGCATGGCTAAAGTCTGCTCTTGACATGTTTGATTGTTTCCATAATGCTCCTTCAAAGTTGGCATTTAATAAATTAGCTCTTATAAGATTTGCATTAGAAAATTGAGTATATGAAAGATTGCATTGTGATAAATTTCCACCTAAAAGAACTATACTGTTAGCAGTAGCATAAGATAGGTTGGCAGATCTTAAATCGGTTCCTGTAAAATTACTTTTTGATAAGATAGCATGACTTAGGGTTATTTCTGATAGGTTAAAGCCAGCAAGTTTTAATCCTTGTAAGGAGAAATAGCTGCTATCTAATCCTGTGAGATTTATCCCCTCAAGATTATCTCTAAATAATCGTAAATGAGCGCCATTGGCTTTGGTGATTGCCTTATTAAGTGTTGATATAATTGGGTTTTTAAGAATATTTTTTAAGTCTGATCTGAATTTTTGAGGGGCGGTATATGTTATTTGATGCTGAATAATGATCGACTCCCAAATGGCATGAATCAATAAAAATGCAGGGTGCATAAATTGTTCACCATATTTTCCACACATGAAGGCTTCTAATTGTGATATTGCGCTGGCTTGCAAAATCTCTGCTCCCAGCCGTCTACTTATACTGTTACTACCTTCGGGGCTTAAATAATCTTCTATGCCAGTTGTTTTTTCATCGATGCTTTCGTGGATGTTTCCATCAATAAAATCATGTTTTAAAGTAAGT
>JASLIR010000240.1 GCA_030152125.1 Alkanindiges sp. | reverse complement strand
CATAACCCCGGCAATCATGCCAAACACCACACCAAACACCGCATGCGACAAATACGGCGCCAGCAATACATAACCAATCAGTGCACCCACCGGTTCCGCCAGCCCGGACATTAAACTGGCTGCTACGGCATAGCCCTTGTTATGGGTGGCAAAATACACCGGTACGGCAATGGCAATGCCTTCGGGAATATTATGAATGGCTATTGCCATCGCCAGTGGTGCACCTACTGTCGGGCTTTCCAGCATGGCAAAAAAAGTAGCCAGCCCTTCCGGAAAGTTATGCGCGGTAATGGCTACCGCCGTCAGTATGCCAACCCGCTTGATATATTCCTTATTGTGCTCACGGAAGAACGGATCATCGGTTTCCAGCCCCTGATGCGGGTTGGGAATAAGCCGGTCCAGCAATACAATCAGTAAAACCCCTGCCAGAAAAGCCAGCGTACCAAAGCTAAAGCCCAGCTTGTCACCATAACTTAAGCTAAAAGAAGCAATCGATTTATTTAAGATTTCGGACAGGGACACATACACCATCGCCCCACCCGCAAAGGCCAGACCAAAGGCCAGCAGGCGCGGATTCGGTTTTTTACTGGTAAATACCAGCAGGCTGCCAAATACGGTGGCTAAACCGGCAGCAACAGTAACAGAAAAAGCAATTAAAAGCGTGTGAAACGGGATATCGGACATATTGGCTCACCCAAACGCTGAAAAGGAAAACATTGAAGAATGTTTGCGCTTGGGTATCTCGTGCCTCCACGTCCTTAGCAGCAAGTATGCTTAAGCAAGGAGAAGTGCCGTTTAAGGTGCTGGGATTCTATAAAAATTGCGGCACGATGTCGAGTCGGCATTGTACCGCAGGTGACGGTTATTCCTCGTCCGGATTCTGGATCAGGTGGATAATCGACCAAATTAGACCACCCCATAATAATACGATGGATAACACCATCATCACGATTGCACTGGTATTCATGACTGGCCTCCGGAATCCTTATCATGTTTATGCGGCAGGTAGCTAAGCAGTACGGCACCGGCCAGACAGCAAAACACACTGCCCCAGCCAAACAGCATCACCAGCCAGGATGGATAATCCCCATAGCCTTCCTTAAACAGGGCATTAATGGAGAGGACCAGCGCCACTAATAGCGTGGAAGGGGCAATAAAAGTTAAAAAGAAGCGCCACCACTTGCCCACCTTAATGCTGGAATGGGCATTGACACTGTCTATCAGGTGATCCAGTGCCGGACGCACCAGCCAGGACACCAGAATAATCGACATAAAGCTGCCAAACACCACACCAATATTATTGATAAAGTGATCAATGATATCCACCAGGCTGACCGCATTGGAGGTGGAAAACAGCAACAGGGAAATAGTGGCACAACTACCACCCACAATCGTTACTGCCTGATGGCGGCTACAGCCGGTTTTATCCTGTATGGCACTAATCGGCACCTCCATCACACTCACCAGCGAGGTAATACCAGCAAATACCAGCGACGAGAAAAACAGCAGGCCAAATATGTCACCACCCGCACCCAGGCTACTGATAATCTTGGGGTAGGCAATAAATGCCAGCCCGATACCGCCGCTGGCCACATCTTTTACCTCCACGCCCTGACTAACCGCCATAAAGCCCAGGGCGGCAAAAACCCCGATACCGGCCAGAATCTCGGTGGAAGAGTTAGCCATGCCCACCACCAGCGCCGAGGCGGTTAAATTGGCCTTGCGCCCCAGATAGGACGCATAGGTAACCATGATGCCAAAACCAACCGACAGCGAAAAGAAGATATGCCCATACGCCGCCAGCCACACCTTGTAGTTGGTCATGGCGGACCAGTCCGGAGTAAAAAAGGCATTCAAACCCACCACCGCACCGGGCAGGCGCAAGGACTGAATCACCAGAATCATAAACAGTACAGTTAACAGGGGCATGAAAATTTTGTTGGACCACTCAATCCCGCGCTTTACCCCCAGATAAAGAATGATCAGCACCACGGCCCACATGCCAAACAGCGGCCAGAATAAATGCGAAATAAAATCAAAGCTAAAGGTGGTTCCGCCATTACTGTGCAAATATTCCTGGAAGAAAAAATGATCCGGGTCGGCATGCCATTTCTGCCCTACCGAGAAATATACATAGCTGGCCGCCCAAGACAGCACACTGGCATAGTAAATGGCAATAAACAGGTTCACCACCACCTGCCACCAGCCCAGGCTTTGTGCCTTATGGCTAATTTGCTGGTAGGCCAAAGGCGGGGACTTGCGGTACTTATGTCCTACTGCATAGTCCAGAAACAGCAAAGGCAAACCGGCTGTAATCAGGGCAAACAGGTAGGGTACCAGAAACGCACCACCACCGTTTTCGTAGGCTACATAAGGGAAACGCCAGATATTGCCCAGGCCAATGGCGGAACCGGCGGCGGCCAGAATAAACCCGGAGCGGGCTGACCAGTTTTCTCTTGGTTTTTCTAAAGGTGAGGACATCTGCTTGTTCCTGTTTTCCTGTAGCCCAATAGGGGTAACCACCTTCATTAAAGCGCTACAAGATACTGTACCGACTATTAACACGTGGTCGAAAATTTTAAGGCGGCAAGTGTAGCCTGCCATTTTAATAATGCAATAAGCCTGCCCTAATCCTTAGACTAAAGACTAGCGCCCTTTTGCTGCCGCGCTTTCCAGCTTGTCCCTGTATAGCAGCACAACAGCCATCATCGTATTCGATAATGCCCCGTTATCTTATACTGATACAGAATATTATTTTCCTGCGTCCCGGCACCAATATTGTGAATAATCAGCGGCGTTTTGGAGATAAGCTGCTGTTTATCCGACACAATGCCAATATGGGTTAGCCCTTTGCCATTTAAATCCCAGGTCACAATATCACCCGGCAGATAGTGCTGGTCATCCACCGCATAGCCTTTACGCTGAAAATAGCGCATCAGGTTGGGTACCCGGCGATGATCTATATTGCTGTCCGGTCGGCTGAGTCCCCATTTTTTGGGATAGCTGGCAAAGGCCTTGCGCATATCCTCATGCACATTTTTCTGCAAATCGATACCCTGCAAACGCAAGGCCCGAACCACTACGTCAGTGCATACACCCTTGCTGGCAGGCACATCACCCATCGGGTAATCCAGCCGGGTATAGGCAGGATCATACGTAAGTGTGACGCCTATTTGCTTACGCGCATCCTGCACCAGCTGCACTGCTGAAAATGCCCATACCGACTGGCAGGTACTGACTAACAGACCTGCTAACAGGATACCGCGCGCCAAGTGCTGCATTAATATCTTCCAGCCACTAACACAAACACGTTAAACAGACTGCTGGCGAATCACTAGTACACGCTCTTCCTGCATATCCGCTACTGCATAGCGAATGCCTTCACGTCCCAGGCCACTATCCTTCACACCACCATAAGGCATGTTATCCACGCGGAAAGTGGGCACATCATTAATAATCACCCCGCCCACATGCAGGCTATCCCATGCCTTGAACATCTTGTCCAGATCCTGTGTATACAGCCCTGCCTGCAAACCAAAACGGCTCTGGTTAATCAGCGCAATACCTTCATCAAAGCTCTGATATTTCTCCAGAATAATTACCGGACCAAAGGCTTCGTTTTTGTATACATCACTGTCATCACTTACATTTTCCAGAATGGTGGCATCCAGAAATACCTCGTGCAGGGTACCGCCAGTCAGCAAGGTTGCCCCCTCCTGCACCGCCGCATCAATCCAGTCTTTCAGGCGTTTGGCCTCTTTATCTTTAATCATCGGGCCAACTACGGTGCTGGCCAGATTCGGGTCATCTGCTTTCAGGCGTTTTGCTTTTTCAACCAGCCGGTCTTTCACGCTGTCATAA
>JASLIR010000177.1 GCA_030152125.1 Alkanindiges sp. | reverse complement strand
CTGTGTACCTGCTGAAAAGACAGCAGATTAACCGTATTGACCTGACTCAGTACCTGTCGCACGGTACCCGTAAGGATGAAGAGTTAAGCCTGAATGATGATGAACTGAATGACGATGAAGGTCGTTCGGATTCAGGCGATGCATCCGGTAAGCGTGCATTGGGGCCACTGGAGCTGTATACGGTTAACCTGAATAAAGAAGCCCAGAAAGGCCGTACCGATCCTTTAATTGGCCGTGAAAAGGAAATTGAGCGTACTGCACAGATTTTATGCCGCCGCCGCAAGAACAACCCCTTGCTGGTGGGTGATCCAGGTGTAGGTAAAACCTCGATTGCTGAGGGCCTGGCTTGGCTGATTGTGAACAACAAGGCACCCGAGCCATTGCTGGATTCCGAAATTTACAGCCTGGACATTGGTGCGCTGGTAGCTGGTACCAAGTACCGTGGCGACTTTGAAAAGCGCATTAAACAGTTGCTGATGGCGATTAAGAAAAAGCCGAATGCTATTCTGTTTATTGATGAAATTCATATGATTATTGGTGCCGGTTCCAGTATGGGCAGCACCATGGATGCGTCTAACCTGATTAAGCCGGCCCTAGCCAATGGTAGCCTGCGCTGTATCGGTTCTACCACCTATCAGGAATATCGTTCGGTATTTGAAAAAGACCATGCCTTGTCACGCCGGTTCCAGAAAATCGATGTGAACGAGCCAAGTGTAAGCGATACCATTGAAATCCTGCGTGGCCTGCGTTCACGCTTTGAGGAGTTCCATGGTGTTACTTATACCGATGCGGCACTGATATCTGCGGCTGAACTGTCGTCCAAGCATATTCAGGAGCGTTTCCTGCCGGATAAGGCGATTGATGTGATTGATGAAGCAGGCGCACGTCAACGTCTGTTGCCAGACGGTGACAAAGTGATTGCCGTACCGGAAATTGAGGACATTGTAGCGCGGATTGCCCGCATCCCGCCCAAAGCGGTATCTACTGACGACAAGTCTACGCTGGAGCATCTGGAGCGTGATTTGAAGCGTGTGGTGTTTGGTCAGGATGAAGCGATTACTGCGCTGTCTTCTGCCATCAAGCTGTCGCGCGCTGGCCTGAAAGCACCAGAAAAACCGGTAGGCTGTTTCATGTTTGCTGGCCCTACCGGGGTAGGCAAAACCGAAGTAACCCGTCAGTTGGCCAAATTGCTGGGGATTGAACTGGTACGCTTTGACATGTCCGAGTACATGGAGCGGCATACCGTTTCCCGCCTGATTGGCGCGCCTCCGGGCTATGTGGGCTACGACCAGGGTGGTTTGCTGACCGATGCCATTAACAAGCATCCGCATTGTGTACTGTTGCTGGATGAAATTGAAAAGGCGCACCCGGATGTGTTTAACATCCTGCTGCAGGTGATGGACCATGGCACGCTGACTGACAATAATGGCCGTAAGAGTGATTTCCGCCATGTGGTGCTGGTAATGACCACCAATATTGGTGCAGAAAGCCTGACCCGTGCCAGCATTGGTTTTGCATCGCAGGATCACAGTACCGATAACCAGGAAGCCATGAAGCGTGGATTCTCGCCAGAATTCCGCAACCGTCTGGATGCGATTATTCAGTTTAAACCACTGTTGATCAACACCATCGATTCGGTAGTGGACAAGTTCCTGATCGAATTGCAAGCACAGCTGGATGACAAGAAAGTGGTGCTGGAAGTGGATAACAAGGCACGTACATGGCTGGCTGAGCGCGGTTATGACCAGTTTATGGGTGCACGTCCAATGCAACGCCTGATTCAGGAAGAGCTGAAGAAACCTCTGGCAGAAATGATCCTGTTTGGTTCACTGGCAGAAAATGGTGGCTTTGTGCATGTATCCGTTGGTAAAAAGTCCAATGGCGATACCGGCCTGGTGCTTGAGGTTGAAGATTCTGCGGTTGAACCGGCCTGATTTTTTTAATCCCGGAAAAGCCAGCATTGATGCTGGCTTTTTTGTGGCTGGACAAAATGAGCCTAGCTATTAATATCTTTTTATAAGGCGTGCAGGTTGAACATGCTAAAAACTTTTGCGTTGTTTGTCATAACAGCCTTTGCCGAAATTATTGGGTGTTATCTGCCGTATCTGGTGCTTAAACAACATAAGCCACTGTGGCTATTGCTACCGGCTATTTTAAGCCTGATGGCCTTTGTATGGCTGCTGACCTTGCACCCCACTGCAACAGGACGTGTGTATGCGGCCTATGGCGGTATTTATGTGGCGGTAGCACTAGGCTGGCTGGCAATAGTCGATGGGGTGAAATTAACCTGGTGGGATATAAGTGGAGTGGTCGTGGTATTGCTGGGTGCCTCAATTATTATCTTGCAGCCAGCGTTTAAAGCTTAAGAAGGATCATTGAAAAGTAGGGGAGTGGCATGGATAAAAACACGGAAGATGAAAAGCTGGTGAAGGTAGTACTGGTTCAGGAATACGACGACAGCGATGAAACTGATGTAGAGTGTCCCTGGGCGCTTGATTTGGGAGAGGGCAGGTATCAGCTTAAAAACTTCCCGTTTTATTTTTATGGGCTGTCCTATGATGATGTGTTTAAGGCCGAGCCTTTATATGACGATGATCCACGGCCTTATTTTGTGGAGGTAGTCAGTAAGTCAGGGCACCGTACCGCCCGGGTATTTCTCAGTCAGTCCATCAGGGAGTCGGTGCAGGCCAAAGCAGCCATGGATCATTTATCGGCTCTGGGCTGCGGTTATGAAGGGAATGGGCAGCGTGTTTTTACGGTTAATATCCAGCCGCATTGTGACTATGAGGCGGTACTGGCTTTTTTTGATAGCTGTAACATGATTGAGGAATGGGAACTGGCTGATCCGGTGTTGGAGGATACCGAACCAGCGTCAGGTGAGTAGCTACTGTTATACCTGAACAGAAAATCCTTAGGCTTTTTTCTGTTCAAATAATAAAAACTCAATCAGGGCTTTTTGTGCATGCAGGCGGTTTTCTGCTTCATCCCATACTACGGAGCGTGGGTCGTCCAGCATGTCTTCCGAAATTTCTTCGCCACGGTGTGCCGGCAGGCAGTGCATAAACAGGGCATCTGGGCTGGCCAGATTCATCAGGTAGGGCGAAATCTGGTAGGCAGCAAAACGGCGCTTACGGGTATTCTGCTCAGATTCCTGGCCCATACTGGCCCATACATCAGTGGTCAGCAGGTGCGAACCTTCGGCGGCTTCTTCGGCGGTTTTGACCATGTCCACGCAATGCTTATATTGTTCCAGCAGTTCCGGATCGGGTTCAAAACCGTAAGGCGAGGCCACGCGCAGCTTAAAGCCCAGCATATGCGCCGCATGGATGTAGGAGTTGCACATGTTGTTGCCATCACCAATCCACGACACGACCTTGCCGGCAATATCGCCACGCTGTTCTTTAAAGGTTTGCAGGTCGGCCAGTAACTGGCAGGGGTGATGCTTGTCGGTTAGCCCATTAATCACCGGCACTCTGGAGTATTCGGCAAAACGTTCTACGGTACTGTGGGCGAAGGTACGGATCATCACCACATCCAGCATACGCGAGATGACACGGGCAGAATCTTCAATCGGTTCGCCACGGCCTAACTGGGTATCACGCGGGGATAGAAAAATGGCACTGCCACCAAACTGGGCCATACCCGCC
>JASLIR010000137.1 GCA_030152125.1 Alkanindiges sp. | reverse complement strand
GCCTTTTATGGGGTGGTGCTGAACGCCGGTATTAACCGCGACAATGCCTTCCCGGCAATTTCCGGCGAGGACTGGGATGTGGTGCTGCGTACCGACCTGGATGGTTTTTATAACGTGTTGCATCCGCTGATTATGCCGATGATCCGTACCCGGCAGGGTGGCCGTATTATTAGTATGTCATCAGTATCCGGGATTATGGGCAACCGTGGGCAGGTAAATTACAGTGCCGCCAAGGCTGGGGTGATCGGGGCCAGTAAGGCGCTGGCGGTGGAGCTGGCCAAGCGCAAGATTACCGTCAACTGTGTGGCACCGGGATTAATTGAAACTGAAATGGTGACTGATGAAGTGCGCGAGCATGCCCTGGCCATGATTCCGGCCCAGCGTCTAGGGCAGGTGGAAGAAGTGGCTGCCCTGGTTAATTTTTTATGTTCGGATCAGGCTGCCTACATTACCCGCCAGGTGATATCGGTTAATGGCGGCTTATTATAAGCGTGAAGGCTTTCTGGGCTTTTAGCCTGTAAGATAATAGTTCATGTATGAATGTTCCATAAGCCCTACAATAAAACAGGATAAAAGATGAAACGTGTTGTTGTCACCGGAATGGCTGGCATTACCTCGCTGGGGGAAGATTTTGACACTATTTATGCGGCCATGCTGGCGGGTAAAAACGGCATTGTACGTATGGATAGCTGGGATGCTTTTGCCGAACTGAATACCCGGCTGGGCGGGCCGGTACAGGGCTTTGTGGCACCTGCACACTTTAACCGTAAAAGTACCCGTAGCATGGGGCGGGTGGCTTTAATGGCTACCGTGGCGGCCGAGCGTGCCTTGATACAATCGGGCCTACATGGGCATGATATTATCAAAAATGGCCGTACCGGGGTGGCCTTTGGCTCCTCCGCAGGTAGTGTGGATGCGGTGATGGAGTTTGGTGCCATGCTGCTGCACAGTAATACCAGCAGGGTAAATGCCACCACCTATATCCGCATGATGAGCCATACCACGGCGGTAAACCTGAGTGTGTATCTGGGCTTAAAGGGCCTGACCCTGCCTACCTCCAGTGCCTGTACATCCGGTTCCATGGCCATTGGTCAGGCCTATGAAGCGATTAAATATGGCAAGCAAACCGTTATGATCGCTGGTGGGGCGGAAGAATTGAGCCCCACGGGCGCTGCCGTGTTTGATGTGATGTACGCCACCAGCCGTTTAAATGATACCCCGCACCTAAGCCCGCGCCCATTTGACCAGAGCCGTGACGGGCTGGTGATTGGTGAGGGTGCAGGCAGCCTGATTCTGGAAGAGTATGAACATGCCAAAGCACGTGGTGCTACCATTTATGCCGAAGTGATGGGCTATGCCAGCAATACCGATGGTATGCATGTGACCAAGCCGGAGCAGACCACCATGGCGCGCTGCATGCAGTTGTGCCTGGACGATGCCCAACTGGCCCCGGAACAGATTGGCTATGTGAGTGCGCATGCCACGGCAACGGATCAGGGTGATATCGCCGAATCGCATGCCACTTTTCAGGTGCTGGGTGCCAAGCCGGTTAACTCGCTAAAAAGCTATTTTGGCCATACGCTGGGGGCGTGCGGGGCTTTGGAGGCATGGCTGGGAGTTGAGATGCTTAACCGTGATGAATATGTCCCCACGCTTAATTTGCAGCAGATTGACCCGCTATGCGCGCCGCTGGATTATATCCAGCATACACCACGACACATTTCTACCGAATTTTTTATGAGTAATAATTTTGCCTTTGGTGGTATAAATACCTCATTGATTTTCAGGCGTGCCTCCGCTATTTAAACTGCATTAGCCTGTTATTTAAACACATAGTTAGATCCCCTCTATAAGTGAATAACCCATGGAGAAATGATGATGTTTGCTGCAAAAAAATTAACAGCTGTATTCGTGATTGCTGGTTTGGCGATGGGTAGCGCCTATGCACGGGATACCACACTGAACCTGCCATTTAATGATGCGGTCGCTAAGGCCAAATAAGCTGGCGCACTGGATGGTAGCGTCAAGTTTTATCTGGATGGTACCAGCCCGGCCAAAGACAAAATAGTACAAAGCGAGATAGTAACCAACAAAAAAACCAATGCCTTTGGTAAAACTGATGAAGCTGCCTGCGACTGGGCATTGCGTTCTGCCCTGATTGCCCTGGAAGAGGCTGCCAAGGCGCAGGGTGCGAATGCAGTGGTGGATGTGGTGAGCTTTTACAAGCGTAATGAAACCAAAAGTACCACGACGTATGAGTGCCATGCGGGTGGTGTGATGGCGGGTGTAGCCCTTAAAGCCAAACTGGCAAAACTTTAAATTTGCGTGATTTTGTTGCGAGCCCCTGATGCCGAAACAGCCGTGTATTTATATTGCCACGCATGATTTTTCGGCATTAAGGGCACAGGGTAGCAGCCTTGAGCATTTGCTACATCCGGATGACCTGCAACCACTGGCTTCACACCCCAAACGCAGGTTTATCCAGCAGTTTAGCCGCTGGCAACGCCGGCAGCTATTTGCTGCTGCATTGCAACTTCCTGAAGATTTACTCACATTCCAGACAGACCAGTTTGGCAAGCCTTATTTGCATTCCCATCCGCAGTTGGCATTTAACCAGTCACATACCGACACGATGCTGGCACTGTGCTATTCCTTTGATGTGGCGCATATTGGCATTGATATTGAAGATAAAAACCGCGTTATGCGGGTTGAGGCCCTAGCCCGGCATTCTTTAACGGAGCAGGAGTATGCACGTTTCCAGCAGGCTGCAGACCAGCAGCGCTACTGGTTAAAGCTGTGGACAATCAAGGAGGCGGTACTAAAAGCATCCGGTATCGGCATTCGCCTGAGCCTGAATGAGCTGGAAACGGGTTATATGGCTATGCAGCAACAGCAAGGAACTGTATTTCATCATAAAATTGGCCAGTGGTCTTATGCCTGTTATGAGCTGGATCAGCATATATTAAGTATTAGCTGGCCAGCAGGTGTCGCAGTACAACCGGTACACATTATCTTTACTGATGATTAGCCAATTCAGGTATAACTTGATCAAGCATTAATTACCATTCGATTAATATCATGCCTGACTTTAAATTAAATCCCTTTTTAAGCATTCAGGGTGTTGGGGCTGCCTCCGGGTTGTTATTACAACAGGATCAGCTCTATATCATTTCTGACAGCAGTTCCTTTTTATATCGTTATGCATATATTGATAAGACACTGCACAAAATTGCGCTGGTGGCTGCTGCCGAAGATCATATTGAGAAAAAGCACAAGTTTGATCTGGAGTCCCTATGCCTGAAGGGTCAGGCCTTATACCTGTTTGGTTCCGGTTCCACTACGCAACGTCATACCCTGTTCCGTTATGATTTACCGGGCCAGCAGGTTGAGCAAGTTGATTTGTCGGCTTTGTATGCCCGGTTTCGTTTAACCGCACAACTGGCTGAGGATGAGCTGAATATTGAAGGCGTGGTGTATGATGGCGCCGCCGGGCAGCCACGCTGGATTTTCCTGCAACGCGGTAATGGGGCACTAGCCAGGAATGGCCTGTTTGTACTACATGTTGAGGTGTTGGATGCCAGTGCGGATATTGTATTTTTTCCCATTAAGCTACCTGTGATTGGCGGGGTAGAAGCCAGCTTTACCGATGGCCATTTGCATGGGGCCAAGTTGTATTTTCTGGCTGCTGCGGAAGATACCACGTCTACTTATGAT
>JASLIR010000126.1 GCA_030152125.1 Alkanindiges sp. | reverse complement strand
GGCATCGGCATACTGTTCCAGGCCAATCAGGTCCAGCCATTGCAGTGCCGCCTTTTCCGCTGTACCACGGTCTGCCCCGTTCATTTGCGGGCCAAACATCACATTCTGCTTGACGGTACGCCACGGAAACAGCGTATAGCCCTGAAACACCATGCCACGGTTACGGCAGGGGCCTTCTACCTTCTCGCCATCCACCAGCACCTGCCCCTGCTCATAGGTTTCCAGCCCGGCCACAATGCGGCTAAAGGTGGACTTGCCACAGCCGGACGGGCCAATCACACAGATAAACTCGCGGCGGTGAATATCAATATTGATATCTTTTAAAGCCAGCTTTTTAGTGCCATTGTGAACAAAGTATTTATGCAGGTGCTCTACTTTCAGCACGACGGGTCGTTGGTAAATCTGCTGGAAACGCGCCTGTACTTCCGGGTTGTGCTGGTAGCTGCTGATGCTTTCTATATTCATTTTTTCGCTCCTTTATCCCAGCGGAACAAACGCTTGCCCAGTGCAGCCAGCGCAATATCACACAGCAGGCCAATCAAGCCGATCATTAAAATGGCAGCATAGACATTGTCAAAATTCTGGTAGCGCGCCTGCTGGGTAATAAACCAGGTAATCCCGGAACTGGTGCCAACCAGCTCTGCCACAATCAGGTAAGTCCAGGCCCAGCCCAGCAACACACGTAAATCACGGTAAACATCCGGCAGAATGCCTGGCACTACTACATGCCCCAGTAACTGGCGACGGTTTGCCCCCAGCGTCAACCCGGCTTCTATCAGGCCCATTTCCAGCTTACGGGTAGTATTGGCAATAATCAGCACCTGCTGGAACAGGGTACCAATCACAATAATGGCAAGCTTGGGCCCGTCATAAATACCCAGGATGGCGACTGCCAAAGCACCAAATGCAGGAGCCGGTAGATAGCGGAAAAACTCCACAAAAGGCTCCACCAGCCGCGACACCACGGAAAAATGGCCGCATAAAATGCCCAGTGGTACGCCAATAATGGATGACAGGATAAAGGCATAAAATACCAGCTTCACACTGTGCCACAGGCTTTGATGCAGCCATGGATCGCCAGGCTGTGCTGGTGGGGTGGTGAATGCGGTAAACAGTGCTTTGGCTACTTCATGCGGTGCAGGCAGGTATACCGGATTAACCGGCACACCTTCTGGTGGGGTTAAGCCCTGCGCCTGCATGTTTTTCACTTCATTATTAAATACTACCCGGTCAATCCGGGTATCCGGCTCAAAGTACACCACATCACCGGATTTACTGATCATCACCTGAGAGTGCCAGATAAATGGTAGATAGCTGACAGCGCACCAAAGCAGCAAGGGCAGCAAAAAAGACGCAACCGCCAGCCCGATACTGCTTTTGCGGCTTAATGCATGTGAAATTTTAACCATAGCAACAACCATTTAAAAAATTGGCTCTCAGGTGCGCATCCGTGTGGATGCGCACTGAATCAATCAAGTAGTAATTAAATAAAGAAATCTTAACGCTGGCTGGAAGGTATCTTCTGCACTTCTTCGTACACTTGCTGGTAATAGCCTGCGCGCGCCAGAAACAGCGCTAACAAGGCCTGGGCCACCATACTGCCATGCTGTCGCAGCAGTTTGATTAAATGAATCATGCTATACCCCCTCATGATGGATCACGTGCTAATGTGGCTGTATGTGTTAGTCGGCCTTAATCAGGTTCGGGTCTATCAGGCTGTCCACATTCACTTCTTTTTCATAAATGGCATTTGCCACATTGAACTTGTTCACGTGGTAAGTAGAACCGTACAGGGAATCAAAGCTGTCGTTTTTCAGCATAATCTTTTTATTGGCTTCCAGGTCCAGCAGATGTGTACCATTCAGGAACTCGGCATATTCAGCTGGTTGCAGGCCAACGCGGGCAGACATAATTTTTAAGGCTTCCGGCTGGGTCGCTGGGTCATTAATATAATGCACCACTTTGTCCCACACTTTGGATACTTTTACCCAGTCAGCACGGCGCTGCCCCAGACTGTTGGGTGATACCGCCAGTGTGTCGTAAATCAGGCCGGGCGCATCGGCAGAGGTATAAATGGATTTGGAACCCGCCAAGGCTTTTAAGGCTTGTCCAGCCACCGGCTGCCACACTGCCACGGCATCCACCTTGCCGGAAGCAAGCACCTGCGGCATTTCATTGGTTGGTGCATTCAGCAGGGTAATATCGCTTAATTTCAGGTTATTCTTGGCCAGTGCCGTTTCCAGCAACAGGTGGTCCACCAGGCCTTTTTCAACAGCCACCGTTTTGCCTTTCAGGTCAGTCACCGACTTAATGCCTTTTTTGGCAATAATCATGTCGTTACCACTGGAATAATCGGTAGCAAAAATGATGATGCCACGGCTACCGGAGGCTGCATTCACCAGATTATCGCCATTAGTCACCAGCACCGCATCCAGCTTGCCAGCAGCAAAGGCAGACAATGAAGCAGAATAGTCAAACCACTGGAACTGCACATCCACGCCAGCGTCTTTCAGCCAGCCCTTCTCAATGGCTACCTGCCATGCCACAAAGCCGGGCCAGTCGCTATAACCAACTTTTAATGGCTCCTTACTTACCGTTGCCTCAGTTTTAGCTGCTGTTTCCTTGCTTTCCTCTGGCGACTTGCTACATGCGCCCAGCAGGGCAGCAACCGCCAGCATCACACCCAGCATTGGCTTATGGAAAGAACCCTGATTTGTAATTAACACAGACATCACCCCCACCCCTTGCACATAGCATCATAAAAAATTCAGTATTACTAAAACAATTTTCAGTAATACTGATTACATAGCAAAGCATGTGCCATGTTCTATTTTTAAATAGGAGAGGTGTTTAAAAATCATATATCTATGTTTTTAATATATTATTTTCAATTTTTAAAAAGCCCGACAACTGGCAAAAAATGAGCACTAAATCAAATTTGGCAGTATTGCACCGAGTTGGCGCAGTCATGCCTCATGATGTATCAAAATAATAAGAAAACAACCCGTCTTTTAAAACAGGTCTTATCAAACCAGAAAAAAGGGAGGTGTGGAGAGCCCTGCCCTCCACACCTCCGCAAAAACCACCTTCGCTTGCGAAGGTGATTTTGGCGCCGTTGATCCTACAAGCAGCGACAACGCAATTTTTTATAAAAATCAAAGGCCAAATTTTCGGATGGCTATACAATTCTGCGGCATCAACATCCGAAAACTTGATGGGATTAGGGGCTCTAACTATGAGTGTTCCAACTCAAGATCAGTCGTCACCCAAGTCATCCAGAAAATCAAAGGTCGGCACAAAAAACAGGCAGCCGGTTAAAGCGGTACTAAAGTCCAGCAGACGGTCTACATTGCCTTCGCGGTTACCCAGAAACATGTTGCGCAGCATCTGGCGAGTGGTACTAAAGTAACGTGCATAACCAATAAAGAAAGTGCCATATTCATTTTTGGAGGTATTGGCAAATGCCACATTGGCCCGCACAATTTTCAGTTCGTTGCCATCGGCGTCATGTGCCTTGCTCACTTCATTATGCGCAGTGCCGGGTTTCACATCATCACCCAGTTCCACATCACTATACTTTTTACGCCCGATCACTTTTTCCTGTTCTTCGTCTGACAGTCCGCGCCAGGCATCCATGTTGTGAATGTATTTCTGGATAAAAGCATAACTGCCGCCCTTAAACTCAGGGTCTTCCTCGCCTACCAGCGCATAATCAGCAGCAATTTCCTCTTCCGGGTTTTCCGTACCATCCACAAAACCAATAATAGCGCGGCCATCCAGATAACGGAAACCATGTACTTCATCAATGGGGTACGTTAAGTCAGCCAGTTGCTGCTGGATGACGGATGCGAGCTCAAAACAGATACCCTGTTTGTTGGCACGGATATGAAAAAACAGGTCGCCTGGTGTCGAAGGGGCGGTGTATTTTTCCCCCTGAATCGCCTGAAAGGGTTTTAACTCCCTTGGCT
>JASLIR010000118.1 GCA_030152125.1 Alkanindiges sp. | reverse complement strand
CAACATCAGCATCCAGGAAAACGAGCAACTTTACTGCTTGCAGTATTCTGACAATGCACCTATGTATGAACCTGTCGTGCAGGAATGCCGCGGTTTGATTCTTGAAAAAGAAACACTAAAAGTAGTATTTCGCTGCATGCAGCGTTTTTATAACTATGGCCAGCACGACACCCAAAATTTCAATTACCAGTTGGCGGAATATTTTGAGAAAGTTGATGGCAGCTTAATCAAGATTTTTAACCATCAGGGTGTATGGTTTATTGGCACCAAAAAGACCCTTTCTGCGGATATGAAGAATTCGTTTGGCAGTAGCTTTAAAACACTGGTATTTAGGGCGCTGGGTATTGTGGATGATGCCGGATTTCAACAGCGGGCAAATAACTACTTGAACCCGGAGATTTCCTATCATTTTGAATTAACCTCTGCTGAAACACGCGTCATTACCCATTACACCGGCTATACCCTGAGTTATCTCAATGCGCTACAGACTGAAAGCGGTGCCTATGTGGATGAGAAGAGGGCTGCCAGTGATTTTGGCGCTACTTTATTGCAGCCATTACAATTCGGCTCAGTAGATGCAGCAATCGATTATGTAGCAGGCCTGCCAAACCTGCAGGAAGGGCTGGTGGCCTATATTGGCCAGGTACCCGTTTGCAAGATCAAGAGTCCGGCTTATGTAGAAGCTGCGCTGGTTGGGGACAACCAGTTAACTCTTACTAAAGTCAAAGAGCTCATCCTGTGTCAGGAACATGAAGAATACCTGGCATATTTTAGTTATGACCGTTATCTGTTTGAGCCTTATATCCATGCCTACCAGCGCTTGCTTGAGTAACTGCCTGCTGTATGGCATGAATTAAAGTCATTAACTGACCGGAAGGAGTTTGCACTTGCCAGCAAGAGCTATCCATTTAGCCCGGTATTGTTCTGGTTGTATCAGAACCCTGCACAAACTCCCATGCAGGCTTTTGAAAAACAAAAACAAATCATGCAGCACGCTATTTTAGAAAGCATGCTGGCCTAAAGTCAAAGGCGGCAAAATACCAAGTCACCCTAGTAAAACTAAAATCCCTGCCAAATCTGGCAGGGGTTTTAGTATCTGGATAAGCACTGTTACGGGCCATGCTGGCTGGCACTACATTCCCTGAGTCTTTAGCCCTTTGTATAGGCCAGTAGTAGTACCTGCATGCCTGCCAGCACCATCATAATGCCACACCATGCTGCAGTACCAATGCCAATACCCCACACGCGCATACTGCCGAGCAATGCCAGCAGCAGGCAAACCCAGCCACCTGCCTTTAACAAACGTAGTATTTGAGCAGATGTTTTTTTCTTAAACAGCTGCCTGTAGTGCTTTTCCATGCCCAAACTTAGCAGTACAAACCCGGCATAGGTGAAGCTGATAACAGCGATGATTAAGAGTGTCTCCATCAGTCCGCCTCCGCTGTATCGGCTAGCGTGGCTGGCATTGCAGGTTTTAAACGGGATGATGCTTTACTGCTGTTTTGCTTTAATTGCTGTGCTGCCACCGTTTTTAAATGCACCTTATAACTTGCCCAGCCCAGCAACAGGCCAATTGCGATAAAGCTTAAATCCACACTGGCCAGCACCCAGTCGCCGTAGCGTACTGTTGCCCATAAATGCTTGTCAGTAGTCAGGACATTTACTACAGGCAAAAGCATATAGCTTAAACTTGCCAGTAATAGTATTTCCCGCCATGCTTTTAACAAGGGACGGCACAGGGCATACACAAACATGGCCAGCCATAGCATAAACAGGGTGTGCATTTCCCATGCAGCACGCTCCGGCATGGAAACCGGTAACAGGCGGTTGGCCCAAAAGTATGCCGCCACGGCCAGTGGTAAACCGGCAACCGTGGCAATATTCAGGCACTCCACCAGTTTATGCCCAAAGCCCGGCTCGGCGCCTTTGCTAAACTTAATACGGCGTTTCACTGTCCACAACACCAGACCGGTGGCAATCATGGCAGCACCCACCAAACCTGTAATCACGTAAACCCAGCGTAACAGCGCATCGGCAAAACGGCCTTCATGCAGGGCAAACATGGCACTGCTAAACTTCATCGGCACTGCTTCACGGTTGGCATTATCCTTAATAATTTCTGCGCCGCTATTTAAATCAAAGGTTTTACTGGCACCGTTACGGGATAAACCATCTGTACCAGCCTGATAGATTTCTACCCGTGCTGGCTGGCTTTCGCCGGGCGGATATATGCTGACCATGCGCACCTTGTTTTTGCCCCAGGTGCCTTCCATTTTTTGCACCAGGGCAGAAATATTTACAAACTGTGCACTGACCTGGCCCAAGGGGATTTGTTTGCTGCTGTCATTATTTTGTGCTTCACGCTCGTATAAGGCACTGGAATACCGTTCCTCGTTGTCCTTGCCAAACCCATACACCATGGGCACACCCAGTGGCATATAGGCATTTAAAAAGAACAACAGACCGCTATAGGTGATCATAATATGGAATGGCAATGCAATGACACTTAACACATTATGCGAATCCAGCCAGGAACGCTGCCCTTTGGCAGGCCGGAAGGTAAAGAAATCCTTGAATATTTTTTTATGGGTAATCACACCACTGATAATGGCAACAAACATCAGCATGGTGCAAATCCCTACAATACGGATTGCCCAGTCATAAGGTATATAATGCAACTGGTAATGCATGGCATACAAGGCATCACCACCACCAGTGTCGCGTGGCTTAATGTCGCTGGCAAGCATTTGCCCGGTAACCGGGTCAAGCTGCTCCCGGTTGAACTTACCGCGTTTTCCATCTTCTTTGGCAGGCTCCTGCCAGCCTACCCTCAGTTCATCACCATCCCGTTCACCAGTCATCGGGTACACAATCCAGCGCTGGGCCTGTTGTGTTTCCGGGTTGTGTTGCAACCAGTTGTAGGCTTTATCAAACTGCTGGCTAACAGGTGGAATCTGGTTATTGACCAATGGCCTTTCAGGTTCCATCCAGCGGTTTAGTTCGGTACGCACATAACCTGCGGTGCCGGTAATGAACACAAAAAATAGCACCCAGCCTACAACCAGGCCAGACCACGTATGCAGCCATGCCATGCACTGGCGAAAACCCTCTTTCATGGCAATCTCCACCACTTCAGCAATAACACCAGCAAACCTGTAACCACAATGCCGCCAATGACGCCTACCCATGCCTTGCGTGCCGTTTTCACGCTAAACACCCAGATAATGACAAGCAGCCATACCAGAAAGCTC
>JASLIR010000061.1 GCA_030152125.1 Alkanindiges sp. | reverse complement strand
TCGCAGTCATTTAATGCAGTAAACCAGTTGCGCATTTTAGGGCGCTGGATGCGCATGTTTACTATTCCCAATCAGTCTTCGGTGGCCAAGGCCTTTCTGGAGTTTGACGAAGAAGGCCGCATGAAGCCCTCGGCTTACTATGACCGCGTGGTGGATGTGATGGAAGAGCTGGTCAAGTTTACCTTGCTGCTAAGGGGGCGTAGCGATTATCTGGTGAATCGTTACTCGGAACGCAAGGAGTCTGCTGAGGCATTGTCGCAGCGTGTTAATCAAACAAGTATTTAGACATTTTTTTAGACGTCAGTAAGTAACTGGTAGCCATTGGGGAAAAGCATGAGTGACAAAATTTACAATGTGCTGGTGCTATGCACCGGGAACTCTGCGCGCAGCATCATGAGCGAAGCGGCAATTAATGTGCTGGGTAAAGGCCGCTGGCATGCCTATAGCGCAGGCAGTCAGCCCACCGGCAAGGTCAACCCGTTTGCCATTGAGCAGGCGCAAAGCATTGGCTATGACCTTACGCAGGCACGCAGCAAAAGCTGGGACGAGTTTAGCCAGCCGGACGCGCCGAAAATGGATATTGTGATTACCGTATGTGATAGTGCAGCCGGGGAGGCATGCCCGCTGTGGATTGGCAGCCCGCTAAAAATCCACTGGGGCTTTGAAGACCCATCGCATGTACAGGGTGATGATCCTGCCAAGCGTGCGGCATTTGCGCATACATTCAAGCTCATTTGTGCGCGGATGCAGCAACTGGTAGATATCCCGTTTGAGCAGTTATCTAAAGAAGACTTAAAACAGCAGCTGCAAGCCATTGCCGGGGAGGCGTGATGCAGGGTTTCACGTTGAGTCGGCGCCTGCTGGCCGAGTTTCTGGGTACTGCCTTTCTGCTGGCAGTGGTGGTAGGTTCTGGCATCATGGCTGAAAAATTATCGGGTGGCAATGTGGCGCTGGCACTGCTGGCTAATGCACTGGCAACCGGTGCCGGGTTGTATGCGCTGATTTTAATGTTTGGTGGCATTTCCGGGGCACATTTTAACCCGGTGGTCACGCTGTCTGAATTGCTGCATGGCCGTCTGCGTATCAATGAGGCTATCAGCTATATTGCAGTACAGGTGCCGGGTGCGGTGGCTGGGGTGCTGGCAGCACATGCCATGTTCGATTTACCCCTGATCAGCCTGTCCGAACATGCCCGCACGGGTATGCCGCAGTGGTGGAGTGAACTGGTAGCTACCTTTGGCCTGCTGGCGGTGATTTTATCTACCCCTCGTTTTAGGCCGGAAACCACTCCGGCGGCGGTAGCGGCCTATATTACTGCGGCGTACTGGTTTACTGCATCTACCTCGTTTGCCAATCCGGCGGTAACACTGGCGCGTTCACTCACCAATACTTTTGCTGGCATCCTACCTGCCGATGTGCCGATGTTTATGCTGATGCAGCTAACTGGCATGCTGTTGGCCGTTGTATTGTTTCGCTGGTTGTTGAAGGCAAACAAGCTGGCTGGATGACAGACAGGCCAGTAGCAACAAGCATTTTTATTTGCTGGAAGGGGCTAACCCTATGTCGGTGTATGATGTGCCATACCGTATGGGTGAGACAGTAGGGGCGGGTAGCCTTGTTTAAACAGATATTGTAAGACTGTTTCCGGGCTGGCAGGCCCGGAAACAGCAATAAAGGGTAGGTGCTTGATGGCCGCAACAGACCAGCAAGAGGAGGCCATGTTGCAGCCATTAGGGGATTTATCGCAATTGCGGGGCAGACACACCTTCCTGAATGTACCACACGCTACTGCCTCCAGGTTGGTCGCTGATATCCCAGCCGGTATAGCTGGCCTGTTGCAAGGTTTGTGCGGTGCTTAGTCCCTTCAGGTTGGTCACGCTGTGATTCAGGGCGGAAAAACCAATGGCATCATCCAGGCCAGTCACAGATTTATTCCAGAAGCTGTTACTCAGGTAGCTGATTCCGGCTCCATCCTCTGCAAATCCAATCAGTCCCCCCCTGGAAGCCGTGTCACTGCCAGTAAGCTGGCCACTGGCGTAGCTATTGCTTAAATACAGCTTGCCGCTGCTATTGGTATAGCTGCCAACCAGCCCGCCTACATTGGTATGGCGGCCAGTAACATTTCCCTTGCTATAGCTGTTGCTGACCCGAACCGTTGCGTTGTTGTAATTGTACATGTTGCCATACAGCCCGCCTATATTGCTGTTACCGTATACATTGCCTGTCGCGAAATTGCTGTCCAGGCTGGTAATGGCCTGATCGGTTGTAACAAGGCCAGCCAGGCCGCCTACGTCACTGGAGTCTGGGCCCGCATTTACATTACCAGTTGCATAACTGTTGCGAATACTGGCCTGGATGTTACTGCCCACTAGCCCTCCTATCGCGTATGAGGCGGTACCAGCATTTGTAATAACCTGTATATTGCCGGAGGCATAACTCTTGCTGATGGCTGCAGCAGCTCCGTAGTTTTGACCCACAAGCCCGCCAATATTATTGCCGCTCTGGGCGACAAAGATATTGCCTGTGGCGTAGCTATCAGAAACCGGGGAGTCGAAATTATTCCCGATAAGCCCGCCAGCATTACCAGTGGCATGAATATCGCCAGTGGCATGGTTACTGCGTATGATGTTGATATTGTTACTTTCACCCAGCAAACCACCGACATTGTTCTGACCTGATACGTTGCCCCTGGCCCTGTTACCGGTCACGGTGGTATGGTCGTTGCCATACGACAGCCCGATCAGGCCACCAATATAAGAACCAGCGCTGACATCGCCTGTTGTAAGGTTATTGCTGATGCTGGCTGGGGCATCGCTGGAGTCGTTGGATAAAATACCGATCAGGCCACCCATGTGGTTGGAACTGGCAGTGGCTGAAACATTGCCATTGATCTGGTTATTATCAATGCGAAGGGTAGCATCATCATTAGAAATCTGCCCGATACCACCAGCAATGCATTTGCCGCTTCCTGACAAAGTGACATTGCCGTTTACAATGTTATTGCGGATACTGCTAGTGCCAGCAGAAAGGTTGAATAGCTTGCCAATCAAGCCTCCCAGATTAGCTTCATTTGCCATGCTGGCTGAAGCCTGTGTCGTACCCTGTACGTGGTTGCCAGTCAGATTGAATGTACCCTGTCGAGAAGTTTCGGCCACCCCAATCAGGCCACCCACATTGTAGTTGCCACTAATGCTGGCAGCGCTGCTGTTATTGGTGATCGTGGAGGTACTGGTACCATAGGCAGCATTGGCTCCCACCAGACCTCCTACAAATTGTTTGCCGCTAATGCTGCCGGATACCCTGTTGCCGGAAATGATGCTGTCGCCGCTCAGGATGTTAACCGTACCATTACGGCCTATCAGTCCGCCTACATAGTTTTGCCCGCTAACTGCTATATTAGCCAGGCTTATGTTTTTTACACTGCCAAACTGGTTAAAGCCAATCAGTCCCACTTCATTCTTGTTGGGTTTGTTGATAGTCAGGCTATTGATGCTATTACCGAGACCATTCAGTACACCACTAAATGCAATCCCCTTGCTGGAGCCAATCGGGGTAAAACCAATACTTGCAGTGCTACTGGCATCAATATCCATGGCAAGCGCATAGTGCCCAGCCAGTGCGCTACGATTTCTGCCAATGGCCTGTAACTCGGTGAGTGTTTTGATCAGGGTGTAAGAGGTGCCGTTATCGCGGTACCGGGTGGCATTGCCGGGCATGCTTATTTTGCCATTGTCGCCAAAGGACAGGCCATCATGACTATTGTGATCATAGGTCAGGCTGATCAGGTGTTTATTACTATTAATAGACAGTGCATCATTGATGTGAATCGTACGAATGGCGTTGAGGTTGGTGCTGGCGTTTACTACTGTAGCGCCACTCACATGAATGACCCGGCCTTTAATATAATTACCGGTAGAGCTTACTTCCCCTGCCAGATCAACGATGCTATGAGTACGGGCGCGGTCACCTTTGATATAAACCTTGCCTTTATTACCGGTGGTCAGGCGGACCCCATTGATAAGGCCGCTATTCCGGATAACACTGGCAACACTGGATACCTGGTTAACGACAGCGATACCCGCCATATTGTTGATAGTCAGACGATTACCATTGGCAAGATTGATATTTCCATCTTTGCTGCGGATAGTGCCGCTATTACTGATATTGCTGGCAAACACATAGGTATCACCGCCACTGGCCTGTATGATGCCCTCATTACTGATGCTGCCAGTGGCTGTACCCCGGTCAAACTGCAAGTTGTTACTGAGGAAGTTGGTATCAGTGATATCTAGGGTAGAGGCAATGACAGACGCTGCATTTAGCTGTGCGGTATTGCCAAATGTTGTACCGGCCGGATTCACCAGAATGAGCTGTCCATTGGCCTGTATCTGCCCAAAAATTTTACTTGGTTCCGTACCTGCAACACGGTTTAGGGCAATACTACTGCCGCTGGGCTGGTTAAAGGTTACTTTGGCGTTTACACCAACATCGAAGCTATTCCAGTTGGCAATCAGCTTATCAGTGGTCTGGTCTACTGTCAGGCTGCCAGCTGTAGTCGTGAGGCTGGCAGCGCCGAAAGCGATGTTATTGAGTGTGGGCAGGGCCGGCGGTGCGGTACCAGCGGCGTAAGTACCAGTGCATAATATGCCGGCCATGAGTGCAGTAAGTGCAGGGGCGGCTCTGGTTTTTTTACGGGCTTTCCCCAGTTCGCTGGCAACAACCCATACCTGTTGTACTGCATTCCATATAAGCTGATAGGTTTTATTCATGATTTTAACCCGATATTAAAAATACAAAGAGCCGAGCTATGTTTTAGTTTATGTAAGTCTCTTCGCCTATTTATGCCCACTAAATAAGCAACAGACATAGCGTGCATCATCACATTTATTAAGTGGTTTTTGGTAGCATCCTGCCACCAGATGTTAACATCAAGGCCGTATATTTTTCGATAAAGTGATTGTTACCGCAGATGTTATAACGGTCGGTCCTGTGTTGGGTTCTTCTATGCTTAACAGGCATGACGACAGTAAAAGAAGCCAAGGCCTTTATATTTTAAAAAATGAACAGGTTGCTTTTGTTAAAGCCTAAAAGACATAAGATATTTATATTATTTGTTTTTATATCTGAAATTTTTACAGGCCACATCCGCTTTGCGCTAAATCTGCCAAGCACATATCAAGTCCTTATAAAAAGTGTGCTCATGGTGCTGGGCAAGCCATTAAAAATATGATGTTATATAAATAACATTTTATGTATTAATTACTACATGGAAATTTTGCTGTTTGTGGTGTCGTTGCCCACCCAGAATTCCACCGCACGCATGCGTATATGGCGAGCGCTAAAAGGCTGTGGTGCCGCTGTATTGCGTGACGGTGTATATGTGTTGCCACAGCGGGAAGGGCATAGTGCCACTCTGCAAACCATTGCTGATGATGTAACGGCCAATGAGGGCACTGCACTGATCTTTCAGGCTGAAGGCCTGAGTCCTCTGGACGTACCAGCCCTGTTTGACCGTAGTGAAGCGTATCAGGCGCTGCAACTACAGATAACACAACTGACCGATGCCTTACTGCCTGAGCAAAAAGAAGATGCCTTAAAACAGGCACGCAAGTTACGTAAACACCTGAATGCTTTAATCGACATTGATTTTTTTACGCATCCCTTGCAGGTACAGCTGGCACAGGCGCTGCAGCAACTGGATTTAAGCATTGCCAGACTGGGAGAGCAGGATGAACCAGCCTTTGTGCAGGGTCAGTTGCCGTTGCTCAAACTGGCAGATTTCCAACAGCGGCTATGGGCTACCCGGCAGCGTCCGTGGGTGGACCGGTTGGCCAGTGCCTGGCTAATCCAGCGTTTTATTGACCGGCAGGCGCAGTTCCTCTGGTTGCAGGCACCGGCTGACTGCCCGCCACATGCGGTAGGTTTTGATTTTGATGGGGCCAGTTTTAGCCATGTGGGTGCTTTGGTGACCTTTGAGGTATTGCTACACAGTTTTGCCCTGCAAGATACTGCATTGCAGCACATTGCTGGCATTGTGCATTTTCTGGATGTGGGCGGTATTCAGCCTGCGGAAGCGATTGGCATTGAAAAAGTGCTGCGCGGCTTGCGTCAGGATATTAGCGATGATCACCAGCTTGTCACTTTAGCCGGTTATATCTTTGACGGCTTGTATGCCAGCTTTAAGGGGGAAAAATCATGAATACGGAAACAGGCTTAAATCCTCCACTGCAGCAGGCTGAACAAGCCGGGCCGCCTTTAGCGGTGAGTTTTTGGCAGGCCTTGCGGTTCTGGCTTAAGCTGGGTTTTATCAGTTTTGGTGGCCCAGCCGGGCAAATTGCCATTATGCATCAGGAGCTGGTGGAGCAAAAACGCTGGATTTCCGAAAAGCGCTTTCTGCATGCGCTGAATTACTGCATGCTGTTACCGGGGCCGGAAGCACAGCAACTGGCCATTTATATTGGCTGGTTATTACATCGCACGGCGGGTGGTATTGTAGCGGGGGTGCTGTTTGTACTGCCGTCGCTGTTTATCCTGATTTTTTTATCCTGGGTGTACATTGCCTTTGGCGATGTAGCCTGGGTGGCTGGGCTGTTTTATGGCATCAAGCCTGCGGTGACGGCCATTGTGTTTCATGCAGCACATCGCATTGGTACGCGCTCGCTAAAAAATAAAGCCTTGTGGGGCATTGCAGCCGCAGCCTTTGTGGCGATTTTTGCCCTGAATATTCCATTCCCGCTGATTGTGCTGGCAGCAGCCCTGACCGGTTATGCGGGCAGCAAAATTTCCCCGGCCCTGTTTACTGCGGGTGGCGGGCACGGGCAGGCTAACAAGCATTATGGTACTGCGCTGATTGACGATGACACACCGCCACCGGCGCATGCACGTTTTAAATGGCGCCGTCTGGCAATTCTGCTCGGGCTTGGCTTTGCCTTGTGGGCTATTCCCATGGGCGGCTTAACAGCGCTATACGGCTGGGCGCATCCTTTTACCCAAATGGCCTGGTTTTTTAGCAAGGCTGCCTTGCTCACGTTTGGCGGTGCCTATGCGGTGTTGCCTTATGTGTATCAGGGTGCGGTAAACCATTATGGCTGGCTAACCCCAACGCAAATGATTGATGGGCTGGCGCTGGGCGAAACCACGCCGGGGCCATTGATTATGGTAGTCACCTTTGTTGGTTTTATTGGGGCTTACACCCATGCCCTGTTTGGCCCGGAGCAGCTGTTTGCCGCCGGGGCGCTGGCTGCGGTTATCGTGACCTGGTTTACCTTTTTACCGTCTTTCCTGTTTATTCTGGCTGGCGGGCCGCTGATTGAGTCCACCCATAATGACATCAAGTTTACCGCGCCACTGACTGCCATTACCGCAGCAGTCGTAGGGGTGATATTAAATCTGGCGCTGTTCTTTGGTTACCATGTGCTATGGCCCAAAGGCTTTGCGGGTAGTTTTGACTGGATATCTGCACTGATTGCACTGGCTGCCGCCGTGGCGCTGTTCCGCTATCAGCGCAATGTAATTCATGTGATTGCCGCCTGTGCGCTGGTGGGGCTGCTGCTTAGCATCTTTAATTAAGATTGGACTTGCAGCAAAGGGGCTTTAAGTAGCCCCTGAGGCGCAGCATAAATAGCTCGGGCAATAAAAATGTATATCAACTGCAAAGTTTAAGAGTGAGCACTTAAAAAAGGTTTGGCCTGTGCTTGTTTGCAAAGTATTTTCGGCGAGCTGGAATAGGCTATGAGCGATGCATTGCTAAAGTACTGATAAGCACAGCGCTTAAACCGATGATTGTTTTCGTGCATACCCTAAGCAGGCTGATGCTGATTTATCAGCGCTATTTTGCTGGCACTATTTTTTAATATAATGATTTTTAATAATAAAATAGATGGCATGTAAATTGTAAAACCATGTTCAAACTGATGGTTGGCATCAACCCATACTTGGAGAACATGATGAGCAGAAAGATAAGACTGGGCGCGTTTATTCCATCCACCGGACAGCATGTGGCGGCATGGCGTCATCCCGAATCCAAACCGGAAAAGGCACTGGATTTTGATTTTATCAAGGAGCAGGTGCAAACCGCTGAAAAAGGCCTGTTTGATGCCTATTTCCTGGCCGATGGGCTGGCGGTTAATTTTGGTGCTGGTGAAAAAAATGGCGTCAGTGACAAGGTGGCCGGTTTTGAGCCGGTAACCCTGTTTGCAGCATTATCGGCAGTAACCAAACATATCGGTTTTATTGCAACTGCATCTACCACCTATGAAGAGCCCTACCTGCTGGCACGCAAGTTTGCTTCGCTGGACCATATCAGCCATGGCCGTGCAGCGTGGAATGTGGTGACATCCGCATCCGAGTCTGCCGCCGCCAACTTTGGCTATGAGCAGCAAATCCCGCATGCCGAGCGTTATGAGCGCGCGCATGAGTATGTGGATTTAATCAGGAAGTTATGGGATAGCTGGGAAGACGATGCTTTCCTGTATGACAAGCAATCCGGCATATTTTACGATGTGGACAAGGTGCACGACCCTGAACACAAGGGCAAGTATTATGCGGTGAAGGGTGCCTTAAACGTGCCACGTTCGCCACAGGGCTATCCGGTGATTGTGCAGGCAGGGCAGTCTGGCCCCGGTCGTGACCTGGCAGCACGCTATGCAGAAGTAATTTTTACCGCCAACCAGAAGCTGGAAGACGCACAGGAATTTTACCGCGATGTAAAAAGCCGTCTGGCTAAATATGGCCGCTCTACCGATGAACTGCTGATTCTGCCGGGTGTGTCGGCTTTTGTTGGCCGTACCGAAGAAGAAGCCAGGGCTAAATACCAGCAGTTAACCGACCTGATTCACCCGGAGGCTGGCTTGGCACTGCTGAGCGGCCTGAGTGGTGGTTTTGATTTTTCCAAATATGACCTGGATGGCCCTTTCCCGGAATTATCGGAGTCGCAGGGTATGGTAAGCCGCCCAGCGCTGATTGCCGATATTGCCAAAAAGAACAATTTCAGTATTCGCCAGTTATATGAATGGGTGGCAGGTGCACGTGGTCACTGGCAGTTAATTGGTACGCCAGTACAAATTGCCGACCAGTTACAGGAATGGTTTGAGAACGAGGCGGCGGATGGCTTTAACGTGCTGCCACCAAGCACGCCAAGCGGCCTGGATGACTTTGTGGAGCTGGTGGTGCCGGAGTTACAGCGCCGCGGCTTGTTCCGTACCGAATACGAAGGCAACACCCTGCGCGAAAACCTGGGGCTGGCACGGCCGGAAAACCAGTATGTACTGGCAAGGCAGGCTGCACAAACCAGCAAGGCATCTTAAGGGGCGTGCTATGTCATACCTTCGGCAACCCGAACATGAGGTAGACAGCCTGTTTGTGCAGCACTGGTCGCCACGTGGTTTTAAGCAGGTGGATATTGATCAGGCTACCTTGTTGCAACTGTTTGAGGCTGCCCGCTGGGCACCCTCAGCCATTAATGCCCAGCCATGGCGTTTTATTTATGCCGTGCAAGGTACGTCACACTGGGCTACATTATTTGATGTGCTGTCGGAATATAATCAGGCATGGGCGGTGCGTGCCTCGGCACTGGTGCTGATTTTATCCAAAAAGACTTTTTTACAGCCCGGCAAAACGGAGCCCGCGACCATTAAAAGCCATTCCTTTGATACCGGTGCGGCATGGGCGCATCTGGCCTTGCAGGCATCCCTGAAAGGCTGGGCAACCCATGCCATTGGTGGTTATGACCAGCAACTGGCACGCACGCGCCTGAATATTCCGGAGGACTATCATCTGGAGGCCATTATTGCCATCGGCCAGCAGGGTGACGCCGACCATTTGCCGGAAGCCCTGCAATTGCGTGAGAAACCAACACCACGGCGTCCGCTGCATACACTGGTGTCGGAAGGTGTTTTTCAGTTTAATGATGGTTAGCGAGCGTTTCACCTTGTAGATTAACCAGCGCACGGTTTACGTTTGCGCTGTTGCCTTTTTAAATCAGAGTAAAATATGCAATATAGAAAATTGGGAAAAACTGATATTGATGCCAGTGTGATTGCACTGGGCACCATGACCTGGGGTGAGCAAAACACCGAAGCGGAAGCCCATGCACAACTGGACTATGCGGTGGAGCGCGGGGTTAACCTGATTGATGCCGCCGAAATGTATCCGGTGCCGCCCAAGCCGGAAACACAGGGCCTAACCGAGCGCTATATTGGTAGCTGGCTGAAAAAATCCGGCAAGCGTGATCAGGTGCTGCTGGCCACCAAGGTGGCCGGGCCATCGCGCAAGCTGGCGCAGGCGGCGCATTTACGCGGGGGCAATACCAGGCATGACCGCGCCAACATTGAAGCTGCCCTGCATGACAGCCTGCAACGCTTGCAAACCGACTATGTAGACCTGTACCAGCTGCACTGGCCAGACCGTAGCACCAACCACTTTGGCGAGCTGGGCTATAGCCATGTGGAGCAGGAAGATACGGTGCCGATTGAGGAAACCCTGCGTGTACTGGATGATCTGGTCAGTGCTGGTAAAATCCGCCATATCGGCCTGTCCAACGAAACACCGTGGGGTGTCAGCCAGTTTATCAAGCTGTCGGAAAACAATGCGCTGGCGCGGGTGGTTTCTATTCAAAACCCATATAACCTGTTAAACCGCAGCTTTGAAATTGGCAATGCAGAGGTTTCCATCCGCGAGCGGGTGGGCCTACTGGCCTATTCGCCACTGGCTTTTGGCGCACTAAGCGGAAAATACCTGAATGGTGCGCAGCCTGCAGGGGCTCGCCTGACCCTGTGGGAGCGTTTTGGCCGTTATAAAGGGCAGGTAGCGGAAGATGCCATTAGCCGCTATGTAGCACTGGCGCATCAGTTTGGTTTGAATCCGGCGCAGCTGGCGCTGGCCTATGTAAATAGCCGTCGTTTTGTCACCAGTAATATTATTGGGGCAACCAATCTGGATCAGCTAAAAACCAACATTGACAGTATTGATGTGGTATTACCGCCAGAGGTGATTCAGGCCATTGAGCAGATTCACCAGTTGCATCCAAACCCAAGTCCTTAATTGTTTTATACCATACCCTAAAAATAATTTAAGACGCATTCTAAGCTACAAAAAATGGGAGGTTTGGAGGGCGGCAGCCCTCCAGACCCAACGCAAAAAACGTCTTCGCTTGCGAAGGCGTTTTTTGCGTCTTTGACCTTGTTTTAACAATAGTCAATTTTATCATTCATAAATTATTTAATAATTGTTTTTTAAAGAATCACCAGCTAAGAAGCCAACATGGCTCACATATCATATGGTACAAATCAAAAGCCCAAAAAGTGGCTTGCTACGCAAGCCACTTTTTGGAGGGGGACTTGGCG
>JASLIR010000047.1 GCA_030152125.1 Alkanindiges sp. | reverse complement strand
CTTGGCTTAACCGGCTTGCTACTGCCGGTGCAAAATCTGGTTAACGACCTGCTACTGTTTATCCCCAACATCTTTGCTGCTGCAATCATCGGTATAGTTGGTTATTTTGTGGCAGTGATTGTTAAAGGCATCGTCGTTGGCTTTGTAGCCGGTATCAATCTGCAATCCACCGCAGAACGCATAGGGGTAAAACAAGCCACCAGTTTACCAAACCTGGCAGGCACCATTGTATTCCTGCTTATTCTGATTCCAACCCTGATTGCAGCGCTGGATGCGCTGGATATTAAAGCCATTTCCTTGCCAGCCATTAACATGCTGAACCAGATTCTGTATGCCATTCCGCATGTCGTTGCAGCCGCATTGATTTTAATCATCACCTATGTGGTGGTTAAATTCGTCTCGGCAATTATTGTCAGCTTGATTGCTGGTACAGGGGCGGATGAAGTACCAGCCAGACTGGACTTGCAGCGTTTTCTGGGTAACACCCGCTTATCTGATGTTGTGGGTTATCTGGTGATCTTTTTTGCCATGCTGTTTGCGGTGACAGAGGCGGCCAATCGCCTGGGCTTCCAGCAGGTCAGTGATTTAGTCAGTATTTTCATTACTTTTGGTGCCAATGTATTGCTGGGTGTGGCCATCTTTGTTATCGGGTTCTGGCTGGCTAATCTGGTAGCAGGCATTGTGCAGCGTGGCAATTATGGTTGTGCAACCTGGCTGGCTAATCTAGTGCGGGTGCTGATTATTGGGTTGGTGATTGCCATGGGCTTGCGCGCCATGGGCATTGCCGATTCCATTGTGAATCTGGCCTTTGGCTTAACCCTGGGCTCGGTTGCCGTGGCGTTTGCACTGGCCTTTGGCTTGGGCGGGCGTGAGCCTGCAGCCAAACTACTGGACAAGCTGATTGATACGGCTAAAGAGAAGGGTAACCAGCCACCTCCGGTTGTCGTACCTCCACCACCAGCAGATGATTTTCACGATCCTTCTATTTAAGTTAAGGCGTATTAAGTTAAGGCATAGAGGATATAAAAGCCGTTGTTGATCAGCGGCTTTTTAGTGTGTGGGGCATGCGTGCCTGACGCTGGTATAAGTACCAGATAATCAGCTCGGCAATCAGTAAATTGACCACCCAGCCCAGCCATGCCTCCAGTTGGTAAATTAATTTCGGCGTTAGCCATTCTGCATAAGGCACCAACTGGTAAAGGGCCATCTTCCATGTTCTTAGGCTTAAGGCAGAAAGGGACAGGGCAAAGCTGCGAATCATCCAGTCACGATGTAGCAACCAGCGTTTATTAATGGCATAACGCAAGGCCAGCGCAGTGCTTATTATCCACAGTACAGTAAGCATTACAAAACATAGTTTGGTGATTAAGCCACCCGCAGCATACAAGGCCAGCACAAAACCACTGGGGGCGGCCACAGCCAGCACGCTAATGATATATAGCCAGCCAAATCGCCGGTGCCATAGCGGGTATTTGCTGTGTAATACCGAAAAAAACTGGCTAAAACCTGCCAGCAATACCAGTCCACTCGTCGCTACATGAATTTTAAAAGCCCATTGCCAAGGCTGGAAATTGACCACATCCTGCTTTAAGCGCAAAAAGCCCTGAGTGCTGGACCATGGAAAATAACTCAGGCAAATACGCAGCATCAGCCAGCATAAATAACTAAAAACAGCCAGCAACAGTATTGTGATGATCTTGTAATAGATTGGTATGGATGAGTTTCTTTGCATGTGACGACAGCACCCATCTGCTAATATTCAGTCAATAAGCTATTCTACAGCGTTTTATAAAGTTTGAATAATCAGGGAAAATAAACATGGCAAAACATGTAGCGTTAGCACTAGGTATGGCACTGTTAACTGGCGCGATAGTGCAACAGGCACAGGCTGCCGTACCACAAAACTTATCTTCCTATGCCACCAGTTGGGCAGGCAGTTTTGATGGACGCCGGATTGGTGTATTTATTGAAAGTATCCAGCAGGGCAAGGTTTCTGGTTACAGTTTATTGGGCGCTACCAAACAGGGTTTTACCGGTACTATCAAGCCGGATGGTGTAACCACCTATAAGCTCAGGTTGACCGAGACAGGCTCACCTGCCACTGCAGGTGTATTTGAATTAACCCTGGATAGTAGCAATGGCAATGTCCTGGAAGGTTCCTGGCAGTCATCCCAACCGAATGTTAAACCTAAATTCTTTTCCTTAGCTAAGGGCCAGTGCCGTTATGTTGCGGATGCAGGGGATTATCCTGAGGCGTCTGGCCGACTGCTGAAAGATGAAGACCTACAAGTATCCAAACCCCAGTTGCAGTTTATGCGCAATGAAATTTATGCCCGGCATAACTACTCGTTTAGCAATAGGGAAGTAGCGGCCTATTATGCCGAAGCAGACTGGTATATTCCGTGCTCACTGGATGTTTCCAGCCAGTTGACCAAAATTGAGAAGGAAAATATCCGCCGTATCCAGTTGATGGAACCTTACGCAGAAAAGATGGACTGGGGCAGATAAGTTGAGATACGTACTTAAAGGCATAGGGCCTAGCCACATACGCACATAGGAGAGCAAGGATGACAGCCAAAAATACAATTTGCCTTTGGTATGATGGCGCAGCCCTTGAGGCCGCGCAGTTTTACGCACAGACCTTTCCCGACAGTGCTGTTACAGCAGTGCACCATGCACCGGGGGATTATCCTGCAGGAAAAGAGGGTGATGTGCTCACCGTCGAGTTCACTGTCATGGGTATTCCTTGCCTGGGTTTAAATGGCGGGTCGGGTATCAGTCATAACGAGGCTTTTTCGTTTCAGGTGGCAACGGATGACCAGGCCGAAACAGATCGCCTGTGGAATGCAATTATTGATAATGGTGGTCGGGCAAGTGAGTGTGGCTGGTGTAAGGACAAATGGGGCTTGTCCTGGCAAATCACCCCACGTGTGCTGATAGAAGCTTATACCGACCCGGACCGTGCAGTCGCCAAGCGCGCCTTTGAAGCCATGATGCAGATGAGCAAGATAGATGTTGCAGCCATCGAAGCAGCGCGGCGTGGTTAAGCGCTGCTAAGCGGAGTGATTGGGTGAGAGGGCTTGGGCTTTATGCTTTGCCTATCATTCCGTAAGGCAATTTAAACATATAAACCGGCTGCCTGTGCTGAAGACCATGCCCACTGAAAGTTAAAGCCACCCAGATGCCCGGTGACATCCAGCACCTCACCAATAAAATACAGGCCTTTTTGTTTTTTACTTTCCATGGTTTTGGAAGATACTTCCGTGGTGTCCACGCCACCCAGCGTCACTTCTGCGGTACGGTAGCCTTCAGTCCCGGATGGCTTTTTCTCAAAAGCAGCCAGTGTGCCAGCAACAGCCTGCAGGTCTTTATCTGACCACTGGTTAAGTGGTTTTTCACTCAGCGCAGGCCAAATCAGCTGTTGCAACTCAAGCACCAGGCTTTTTGCCAGTAATTCCTGCAACACCGTACGTAATAATGCCTTTGGTGCCTGCTGCTTTTTCTCTTCCAGCCATGCGGCAATATCCAGTTGTGGCAACAGGTTAATACGGATTGAACCGCCAGTATCCCAGTAATTGGACAGCTGTAAAGCAACCGGCCCGCTTAAGCCACGGTGGGTAAACAGCAGGTTCTCGGTAAATTCGGCTTCGCTGTTACTTAAGCTCACTTCGGTAGCAATACCGGATAAACGCTCAGTCACTGCCTTAAAGGAATCCGAAAAGGTGAAGGGCACCAGGCCAGCACGGGTGGGGTAAACATGATGGCCAAACTGTTTGGCAATATCATAGCCAAGGCCGGAGCCGCCCAGTGTTGGAATGGATAAACCACCAGTAGCAATAACCACAGACTGGCAGCGATAAGACTTTCCGGCACCTTCCACAATAAAATGATCAGCTTCCGCAGCATAATGGACTTTTTCAACGGATGTGCTGGTGTGAATACTCACCAAACGGGCTTTTTCACACTCCGCCAGTAACATGTTTAAAATGTCCTTGGCGCTGTTCTGGCAAAATAGTTGCCCGTGCTTGCGTTCTTCGTAGGCAATTTTATAGTCATGAACCAAGCCTATAAAATCCCACTGGGTGTAGCGGTTCAGCGCAGAAATAACAAAGTGCGGGTTATGTGAAATATAGTTGCCAGGCTCGACATACAGGTTGGCAAAATTGCAGCGGCCACCACCGGACATTAAAATTTTCTTGCCTACCTTATTGGCACTTTCCAGCACAATCACATTGCGCCCACGCTTTGCAGCTACATAGGCACACATCAGGCCGGAAGCTCCGCCACCAATCACAATGACATCTGTATCAATCAACATCTATTCCGGCTTACTGAAAGCTTGATTTCCTAAAAGTTGCCGCATTATAGTGGATTTAGCAGGCAAAACAGTAACTGTATAAGCCTTAAGCCCTAAAATGATTTTCATCATTACCTATAAATTACTTTGTAATTGCAACTTAAATAAATCTGACTGATTACCCTGTAAGCCCCCGGTATGAATAGCCAGA
>JASLIR010000045.1 GCA_030152125.1 Alkanindiges sp. | reverse complement strand
TTGGGAAAAAATTGATGGCCCTTATACCTATTCCAAAACCACAGTTTCCAAGCGTGCCGGAATTGCCTGGCGTACCGTTGCTACAGCGTAACGCCAGCCGCAAAGTATTAAGCCTGGAGTTGCAGGCCCTCACGGATAACTCCCTGTGGCGTATGCCACCTGCACAGCAGCAGTGGGGAATTTTTACGCCGGAAGGCAAGCTGCTTATACAGGCGGATACCGTACTGGACATTGGCTTTAAACTGGACCATAAAATTTCCAGTTATCCGGTGCAGAGCAATGCGTTTAACAGTTATAACAAGGTGGCAGAGCCCTTTCAGGCCACAGTACGCCTGATGAAAGGCGGTCAGTTGAAGGCGGGCGATGTGAGTAATGCACAAAATGGCATGACGGATAATCAGGGTAGCCGTGAGCGTGGGGATTTTTTGCAGGTGATTGACCAGGCTGCCAAATCCCTGCAACTGTATCAGGTGGTAACGCCTGAGCGCAGTTATCTGGATTGCAATATTACCGGTTATTCCTACAAGCGTGAGCAAAGCAAGGGTGCCTACCAGATTGTGGTAGACCTGACGCTGCAAGAGGTACGACAGGTGCAGGCCAGTTACAGCACGGCCGATAGCACCAGCAGAACCCAGAATGCCAAAGACCCCGGAGCTGTATCTACGGTGAATACCGGCAAGGTACAGGGCCAGCCGTTTAGCCTGCCAGCACAGGCTGTTTTGGGTTAATTTTTTTAAAATATTATAAAAATCCCGTGACCACGTGACGTCTGCTTAGACGGTTGAGTGGCAATTTCAATAATTATTAATATCCGGATATTTTCATGCAATCCATTCCTTTACAGGCGGTACCTTCACAGGTTGTCAGCGTGGTGCTGGCCAGGCAAAACTGCCAGATTCATGTGTTCCATAAATCAACCGGCCTGTATGTTGACCTGACCGTAAATGATAAACGCCTGATAAGCACCCGGCTGGCCCGTAACGGTGTACCCCTGGTCAGGCACAAGTATCTGGGCATGGTGGGTGACCTGATGTTTATTGATATGCAGGGCAGTGACGACCCGCAATACAGCGGGCTGGATCAGCGTTACAAGCTGGTGTACATAGAGGCCTATGAGCTATGAATACACTGTTACGCCGGCGCATAGATGTAGAGATGGAGCTGGCCAACGACCAGCGTTTTGATGCTCAGGGCAGCGCTAATATTATTCGGCTGAGTGGTTTACGCGTACAGGCGCATATTAAAAAAATTGGCCAGTTTGGGGAGGGCTGGCGGGCATCGCTGCGCATTTTTGGCATGCTGGAAGCGGATATGAATGCGCTGAGTGTACTAAGCTTTCAAGCCTCCGCCGTGCAGCTTAACAAGATTCGGGTCAGTGCCGGTGATGACCAGGTAATGAACCAGGTGTTTAGCGGACACATTGTGAATGGCTGGATTGATTATAACCATGCCCCCGAGGTGTGTTTTGTAATAGAAGCGATGCCGGATTATTACAATCGGCTGTGTGTTGCCAAGCCCTGTAGCTTCCCTGACAAGGTGGATGTAAGTGTGGCGATGCGTGATTTGGCCGGCAAAATGGGCTACAGCCTGCATGACAATAAGGTGAATATAAAATTACCTAAAGGCTATTTTGACAACAGCCTTTTTAAGCAGGCAGAAAGTATCGCCCGGCAAACCAATATTGTCATGATTATTGAGGATGACGTGTTGACCATTAGCCCGTACAGGACACCCCTGGGTAATCGTGATGATGTGCCGGTTATAAGCCCGGACAATGGGCTGGTGGGCTATCCCACCTTTAATAAGGCAGGGATCAGCTTTTGTTGTCTGTTTAATCCGGCGATTCGCTATTACCACCGGGTACGGGTGGAAACCCGCCAGAAACCAGTGCTGGGTGAATGGACTGTTATTGCCGTGCAATATCAACTGGAAAGTGAGACCCCGGATGGTGCCTGGTTTTGCCAGGTGCATGCCAGGCAGTTTACTGGGCAAAAGGCGGGTGACGGCAATGCCGCTGCAAGCTGAGCATACAAATAATACTAAACCAACACACCATTTTATAACTTTATAAAACACGGGCATTTATATGAGTTCCGAGAATAACGAAGCCTATGGCCAGCAGGGTGATGATGCCCATCTGGACCCCAATATAGCCATGCGTTTTATGGTGCAGCAAATGCTGAACAGCATGCAAACTGTTGCACTGGTAAAGGTGGTCAGCGTGTCCAGCCCCGGTGGTGTAGCACCGGTGGGGACAGTGGATGTACAGCCATTGGTACATCAGATGACCGGCAACCGGGAGTCGGTGCCGCATGAGGTCATTTATGGTATTCCGTATTTTCGCCTGCAGGGTGGCAGCAATGCCGTGATTCTGGACCCACAGGCTGGCGATATTGGCATGTGCGGTTTTTGCAGCCGCGATAGCAGTAGCGTTATTGCCAACAAGGGCTTTGCCAATCCCAATACTTACCGCCGCTTTGACTGGTCGGATGGCCTTTATTTTGGCGGTTTTTTAAATGCGGCACCCCAGCAGTATGTGCATTTTGCGCAAGATGGCATCCGGCTGGTGTCGCCAAACAAAGTGACTCTTCAGGCACCGGATATTGAGTTGCAAGGTGCAGTGACTGCCAGCAGTACCATT
>JASLIR010000433.1 GCA_030152125.1 Alkanindiges sp. | reverse complement strand
TAGTTGCTGGCTGCCATTACCATACAGGGTCAGGAAACCCTGGGCATTATGTGTGGTTGGCATGGACAGCAGGCCTTTCAAACGACGCGCCTCGTCTTCACCCGGCTTGCGTGCAGCTTCAGTTTCCACAGCATTCTTGTCGTCTGCGGTGCTAATCAGGCCATCCTTATTGGTATCGTAACGGTCAAAGGATCGCAGGCCAACCGTCTGGAATTCACGTAAATCAATAAAACCGTCTTTGCTGGTATCAATCGAATCAAAACGCACTCTGGTCTGGCGTGTCTGCCCTTCACGTTCCGACTTAAAATCTTCGGCCAGTTGCTTCAGTCCCTGATCCACATATTCCTGTTTGCTTACTGCCGCCTTGCTGGCAAACAGTGCGGTATTTTTTTGCAACCATGCCTGTTCAAACTGCTTTTTGGAAATGTCCCTGGCATCATCGCGTGCATAATCGGCAATGAAGCGATAGCGTGCATCATCCAGTGATTCGTCATAGCCTTCCAGATAAGGGCTAGCGGCAAATGTATGTGCAGATACGGCCATCGTAGCCAGCATCAAAACCTTGTGCGTTAATTTCATGTGTTGCTCCTGATAAACCCTACTAAATAACTAAATAACCATAACTTTCAAACTACTGAATGTCCTGACAGGCTTTAGCCTTCTCATCCGCTGTGGCAAACATTTTTTTCATGGCCTGCTGGCGCTCACTGTCCTGCACATAGTCTTCCGGCAACTGCTGTACAAAATAGATAAAGTCGCCCTTGACCAGGTCATCAGCGTCGTAGCTGATTGGCTGATCCGGCTGAACCTGAACCGGGCTCACCACCTTAATTTTCAATGCAGGATCAAGGTGCTTCAGTGAGGACACCGTGCCCAGGTGCTGGTTACTATGGAACGCCCCGTTTAAATGAATCACCTGGGATTTTGGGTAACGCTGCAAGCCCTGAAAAATAGCTTCCGCCATGGTGTTGTCGCGTAAAAGCTGGGCATAAAAACTGTTGCTTGGCGCTTTGGGCTCAGCAGCATCTTTGCTTTTAGTGGCCGAGTGTGTCACCCCGGAAAACTTGTCCAGATAGGCTGGCTCATAATAAAAAGGGATTTTGGCAATTTCCTGCTGGCGTGGTTTTTCCACGTATTGCAGGTACTTGATGCCCTTGCGCCCCACACAGCGCACAATATCCGCTGGTGCATTGGCTGCCACTACCGGTAACTGGTGCTGTCTGGCAAACTCCACCAGCGGCCGGTAGGAACCGCTATAGTTTTTCCAGCCCTCGGCCTGATCCAGCAAGGTTGCTTCACCAATCTGCCCGGCCATGTACTGATCCAGCAGCGGCTGGTACTGGCGGGTAAACTGCTCCATGCTTAATACCTGCTGCGGCCTGCTGGCGTACAGCGCCTGCTGTACCTGTGCCTGTAACAGGTGGGCGGCATTGTTGCCATGATATTCACCAAGGAATACCACATCGGCATCTTTCAGTTGTGCGGCCAGTTCGTCCAGCGTCAGCAGCTTTTCGGTTTTACTGTCCAGAATCCGCACATCATACAAACCATGCAGCGGCGGAATAACAGTTTGTGCAGCCACCGGGGTCATTGCCAATGCTATAGCACTGCATAATACGGTCTTTAATACACTGCTCATCGCGTGCTCCATTTAAATTCGGCACTCACAAAGAAGGTGCGTTCCAGTCCATTTAAGCCGCTATAGGCTGCGCGGTAAGTCTTGTTGCCAATGTTGCGTATACCACCACTGACATTCAGCCACTTGGTGTTAAAACCGGCATGCAGGCTGCCAATCACGTAGGAGTCAAAACCGCCTTTCTGGGTTACTTCAGGGTAGTCAAACACCACTTCGGTTTTAAGCTTGACCCAGGGCTGCAAGGCATACTGGCTAAAGCTGTATTTGTAGTGCAGGTTGATATCCAGCGGATGTGCTGCGGAGCGTACAAACACGTCATCCGATTTGATTTTGTTAAAGCTGGCGCCCATGCCAATATCCTGCCGGTCATACATGTAGCTGGCGCTAAATTCGGCACCCATGTTGCTTACCTGGTCGGCATTGTAATATTTCACATAGTCATTAAAAAAATCGGACTCGCGGTCATTGTATTCACCAGCGGCCGGGTTACACAGGCCCAGGCGGATACAGTTTTCCAGTGCAGTGCGGTCTTTAATCTGGCGGATGGTTTTGGTCCAGATGTACTGGTCAAAATCGCTATAGAACACACTGGCATTTAAGGCTAGTTTGTCGTCCAGATATTTCCAGGCCAGCTCGGCATGATGCCCTTCCTCAGGCTGCAGGTTTAAACCACCACCCACAAAACCGCTAAAGGCATAGCGCTCATATAAATCCGGTGCACGGAAAGTACGGCTAATATTCAGCGAGATATTCTGCTGTTCATTAATATGATATTGCGCACCCAATGCCCAGGTCGGTTCGGACAGTTTCTTTTCCGGCGTCACGCCGGAAATACCAATTAAATCGGCAGCTACTGTAGCATTGGCACCGGTCAGCAGTTTCTGGCGGGTTGCCCAGTAGTTACCGCGCACACCACCAAACAGCGTCCAGTCATATAACTCATATTCCAGGTTGGCAAATGCAGCGTAATAATCCTGCTCGGAATATACAGCTGTTACTGCCTCATCCAGTGTCGCCTCTACACCAACCGTAGCTTTCAGGTTATTCCAGATAATATTGCTGGAGCCGGTAAATGTCTGGCTGTCCAGTGTTTCAAAACCCGCTGTAGGTGTACTGCGGCTGGCAATCGACTGCTTGTTATATTTTGCGGTCAGGTTTTCCAGTATGCCCCACTGTTTCTTGTGGTAGGAAATAGAGCCGGACTCACGCTCCTTGCGGTCAGACAGCATAATGGTCGCGTCCTGCATGGTATTGCCATGCGCACTGGCAATATCTTTACCTATCCACTCATCCCAGTCCAGATTAATGGTGCTGTCTTCCAGAAAACGTGCAGAGAAACGTGCAGACAGTGCTTCGGACTCATAACCCAGGTCACTCACCCGCACCGTGTTAATGCCACTTACTTCATTCAGGGCATTGGTTTTGGCAATGGCATAACCTTTATCACGATTACCCCGGATGCGGTAATCGCCTGCATCCTCTTTGCTATAACTGATTTTTGCCCCCATATTTTCAATGGACGCATCCAGGCTGGTGCTTGCGATTTTTTTATCATAGCCCTGGTCATAAGCCAGCTTCTGGCGTACTTCAACACCATCTTTCAGCGGCGCACGCTGGGTGGTTACACTAATCACCCCGCCAGATGCACCCGGATCATAAATAACCGCCGGGCTGCCTTTAATCACTTCAATCAACTCAACATTATTAATGTCGGTCATGTTAATTTCACCGGAGCCGGAGTGGTCCATGCCCTGATTGGCAATTTTCACACCATCCACCAGGCTGACCACACGCTGGCCACTCAGGCCGCGAATAGTCACATTCTTGCCAAACGCACCGGTTTCGGTAATGGCAACACCAGGAATATCACGGATTGCCTCTTTAATATCCGGCAGGCTTTCCTGCTGGATTTTTTCCTTGCTCACCACCTGCTTCATATAAGGTTTGTTAAACATTTCTTTCTGGTTTTTCTTTTCGGCTTTTTCTACTTTTTTAGCAACCAGAACAATCGGTTCCAGTGTGTCCTGCTCAATAACCGGCTTTGGCTCACTAGCAACCTGTGCTGCAATAGCTGCCGGGCTGCATAACAGCACGGAAGCCGCCAGCAGGTTTAATCTGAAAGTACCTGATGTCCTTCCAGCAAAAAAAAATGTTTGACGCATATGGCTCATTCCAAGGTTTTATACAAACAAACCCTGACCCATGTTCAACATGCGTCAGGGCGATCCTGATCAGATCAACACTGGATTAGTCGTAGATCCATGAGCCATTGATACGGTTCACTACCGTCAGGCTGCCCGGTTTGGCAGAAATACCGGAGGTCAGGTAGTAGTCACCGCCATGCGAAGTGGCCAGGTGCAGGCCAAACAGGCCACCAACGCCAATACGGTTACCGGTATTACCGGCAATGGCATTGCTTACCGGAACATCTTCACCCGCATCACCAGGCACTACGGTTTTAATGCCTACTACCGTGTTATTGGATGCATTGCGCACCTCGCCATTGGCAATGTTCCAGGTAATCACGCTACCTTCATATACCCCGCTGCTGCGCGCAGCTGTGCGTTCAAAGAACATACGGCCACGGATTGGCGTAATATTGGCTTTGGTAGAGGTGGTGTCGGTCAGCGCAACGCCGTACACGTTATAAATCCGCTTGCCATTGGTATCATTACCGCTGGTACCGTTATCACGTGGCACTTCAACGACAAACACCTTGTCACCCACTGCTACAGATGGAATCTGGTGTGCGGTGAAGTAAGGTACATTCTGCTGGGTGACTACGGTATCTAACGCTGTTTTGGTGCTGGTAGTGGACTTAATCCAGCCGGCACTTAATACATTAACTGCAGTATCAGCATCATATTTACCCAGTTCCACAAACAGATTGCCGTTTTTAACCGCAATCAGGTTCAGGTGACCAGCAGGCTTGATAGCATCGGATTTATTTTCCAGGTCTACCCCGGTTCCGTTGTCATATACCTTGGTGGCGGTAGTGCCTTCAAACTTGAGGATTTGCGCATTCTTGTGAATTTTTTGTGGTGAACCAAAAAGTGCATATACCCCATCCTGGGTATCCAGGTTGTAATTAATTACGCGATAAGCTGCATTGCCTTCGGAAAGCTGGTTATTGGTAATCGTCAGGGAGCTGAAGTCACTTAACACACCACTGCCACCATGATCCAGACCACGCGCAATCAGGTGATGGGTTGGGTCAAATGCAGCCGGATATTCCGCACCTGTCACCTGTGCTACTGCATTGGTGGTTTTGTTAAAGGCATAAATTTTCTTGGAGCCTTCCTTAGTCACATAAATATGCGTATCGTTTTCGGCCAGGAAGTAAAAAGTACCTTTAGCCTGTGTACCTAAATCGGTACAGGTTGCCAAATCTGCCGTACAGGACTGCAGGCGTGCTGCTTCGGATGCTGCAGTTGGATAACTGCCTGCAACATGTGCTGCAATATAATTTACCAACACCTTGTCGGTTTTTCCTGTGGTGGTATTAATCACCGGCTTGATGGTACGGCCCTGAGTCACTTTTCCATCAGATAAGCGTACGGTCACATAGGTGTTTTTAATCGTTTCAGGCAACTCGCCTTTCAACGTATCCGGCAAGCGCGAGAACGCATGTAACTCGACATAGGAGTTATTAATATCGGTTTCATTCACATACAGACCATAGGTATCGCCAATGGCTGACAGGCCTTCACCACCCAGTTTACTACCCAGCATGGTGCTGGTAAAAATAGTAGACTCACTGGATGGGTTAGCAGCATCAAACTTTTTCAGGATATTGTTGGTATAAAAAGTATATTCGGTGGTTGAACCATCGCTCGCAGTGAGTACACGCTTCTCTGAAGATGCACCCGGGTCAAGGAATACTGCATACTCACGCTTTTTATACACATTTTTATCGCCATCTTTGGCGGCACTCAGTACAAATACGCGGTCGCCCAGAATAATATTATTTTTAATTACCTTCTGGTTGGTGCTGGCATTGCTGTCATTTGGATCATAACGCACAATTTGTACGTTGCCTGTTTCAGGGTTTGGGGTGCTGTAAAACTGGTAATCGAAGGCTGCTGTTACCTGCGTTGTTACGCTAATGGTGGCATCCGTTGTTAACTTGCCATCACTAACACTCACTACAATGGTATTACTGCCCACAATATTGGGTGCGGTATAAGTCAGCTCGCCGGTTTTAGCATCAATACTTGCTGTGCCATGTGCCGGTTGCTGCTTGATGCTGTAGGTCAGGGTGTCTTTTTCAGCATCGGTGGCTACCACCACCAGCTTTTTTGTCTCTAGGGTTTGAGTATTCAGTGTCGCATTATTTACTTTGGGTGCCGTATTTGCCGGTGCACTACTACCGCCACCACCACCGCCACATGCCGACAGCACAATAGCCATTGCGGAAACTAAAGGCATAATTTTAAAAAAACGCTTATCTGATTGGAGAGACATACAGGATAACCTCAATATCTGAAACAGGAACGATATGGGCTACTAAACGAAGTGCTGAGGCACCGGTTATTTGCGGATGAAAATGATAGCAATTATCGTTTACTATATTAACGTAAGATAACAAATCTGGCAACAACGGAAATAAATAGCTGTCTTGTAGTTAACTTATGTATCTATCTGCTAGCGCTTTACTCAACTTTAATAGTGTCAAACAGCCCCAAACTATGTAATAGCGCGCCATAACTTGACCTCCGCCTGATTATCCACAGCTTTTAAAATTTGAATTTATAGCCATCTCTGCTTATGCTTCTTGATAGCGTAACACTATCAAGAAGCAACCATGAGCATGCCCCCACCCAATAAAAACAACAAGCATAAAAAGCATGGCGGCGCCCGCCCCGGTGCTGGTAATCCATCACCTTATGGAGAGCCCACCTACGTCATGCGCATCCCGCAGTCACAGGTGGCCTTTATTAAAAGTATCCTGCAACACAGCAAACAAAACACAGCTGGCCTGAGCGATCTGCAAGCGACCCTGCACATTCAGGCAGTACAGAATGACGAGGATTTTTTACCCCTGCCACGTTCGCCAAGTGGTGTGGCAGCCGGCCCGGTTGCCTTTGTGGAACAGCAAAGCATGCTGGGCGATGTGCTGGATTTAAACCTGATGTTTGGCCCCAATCCCGGTTCGCGCTTTGCCATTCATGTCACCTCGGAGTCCATGCTGGATGCCGGTATTGCCATTAACGATATTCTGACGGTTAACCGCAGTATTGAAGCAAGGCATGGTGACATTATCATCGCCAGAGTTGGCGGCGGGGAGTTTACGGTTAAACGCTTGATGATCGAGCGTACAGCGACAGGCGAACGGCGCTGGCTAAAAGCAGAAAATCCAGCTTACCAGAACATTTATTTCCGCGAGGGAGAGTTTTTTGAGGTATGGGGCGTGGTCATGGGCTGCTTAAAACGCTTCCGGAGCAAATAAGGACTAAACAACATGACGCATCATCCAGACAACCAATACAACACGCATCAACAGCAGGACAACAAAATTTATATGCTGGTGGATGCCAATAACTTTTATGCCAGCTGCGAGCGGGAATTTCAGCCGGCACTGGATCACCGGCCGATTGTGGTGCTAAGCAATAACGACGGCAACGTAATTTCACGCTGCCAGTTGGCAAAAAAGCTGGGCATAAAAATGGCAGTGCCCTATTACCAGATTGAAGGCCTAATACAACAGCATAATATCGCAGTGTTTTCCAGCAACTATCCGCTGTATAGTGAAATGTCCAGCCGCTTTATGAATATTCTGGGGCAATTTGTAGACCCTACCGAGCAAGAGGTATACAGCATAGATGAGTGCTTTCTGGATGTAAGCGCCTACGAAAACCTGTATGACATCAATGAACGGGCAAAAGACATTAAAAGAACCATTAAACAATGGATTGGCCTGCCCTGTTGTGTGGGCATCGGGCGCTCCAAAACCCAGGCTAAACTGGCCAATCATCTGGCCAAAACCCACCCCTGTTTTGAGGGCATCTGTAACCTGCTGGATATTGACCCCTGTGCCCTGGAAGACCTGTATGCAAACACTGAGGTGTCTGAAATATGGGGGGTTGGGCGGCAAAATACCCAGCGCCTGAATACATTAGGCATTCACAGTGTGCTGGATTTACACCTGAGTAACAG
>JASLIR010000432.1 GCA_030152125.1 Alkanindiges sp. | reverse complement strand
ATGCTCACTCTGCCAATGATGGTATTCAGTGGTATTGAGGGCGAACCGGAAATGGAAAATATCCGCCGTAATGGTGATTTGATGGATGAACTGGCCGAAGAGATTCCAGAGAACCTGACCAAGCTATATCTGTTGTACCACGCTCCAGAAGAAAAATAATTAAACCTTCAGGCTTGCCTGCACGCATACCAGGTGGAAAACCACCTGGATATGCTTACACTGTGTTATTCCTGATGCGGCAATTCTGCTACTGCTATTGGGCTGTCCAGTGGCGTTCTGGGTAACACCCCGTTTAAAAGCAGTTGCTGCACACTATTGACCGTTTGCGCAAAGAAACTGCGGTTGGATAGGGTTTTGCCGGTTAAAGCTTCCACCTGTACCGCAAAGTCTGCATAGTGCTGGGTAAGTGCCCAGATACTGAAAATCAGGTGCATAGGCTCAACCGGAGCCAGCTTGCCCTGTGCCACCCATTGTTCAATCACGTGCGCTTTTTCAGCAACAGATTTTTTGAGAGGCCCTTTTAAGGTGCTTTTGAGGTGTGGTGCACCCTGCATCATTTCCATGGCAAACAGGCGCGAGGCCTCTGGCAGCTTTTTGGAAAGCTGTAATTTGGCTTCTATGTAAATGGACAGTGCTTCCACCGGGTCCTGTTCCACGGTAATACTGTTTAATGGAACCAGCCAGACAGATAACACATAAGACAGTACAGCGATGTACAACTCTTCTTTACTGGCAAAGTAATAAAAGATATTGGACTTGGACATATTGGCTTGCGCGGCAATTTTGTCCATGCTGGCACCGTTCAGGCCATATTGTGAAAACACAGCCAGGGCAGCCTGAATGATGCACAACTGCTTTGCCCCCAAGGATGAAGGAGGCGTGTTTATCGTGATAGTGATTTTAAATCTCCATCCAGACAATGAGTTAAGTAATAATTATTAATTCATTGCATGATAACAAAATCGTTAGGGGCTGTAGACCGCTTTTGTGGCATCCTTCACAGACTACAGCGTTTTTTGCGGTTTTTTCCGATAAGTAGCATTTTAACCAGCATTGTCCGGCTAGCGCTTCATGTTTAATCTTCATGAATATGACTATGCTGTTTTGTATCGCGCATTGTTAAATATACCAGTAATGACAGAAAAATCATCACTGTGACGTAAATAAAGAACCATTCTTCATGGCCAATTAATTTAAATTTAAGTGCCACATATTCTGCCGTGCCACCAAAAATGGTATTGGCCAGTGCGTAAGGCAGGGCAACCCCTAGGGCGCGGATGTTGGCAGGAAACATTTCTGCCTTAACGACGGCATTAATGGAGGTATAACCCGTGACAATAACCAGGCCAAACAGGCACAGCAGGAATGCAGTCAATACATCCTGCGTGGCTGCCAGCGAGCTGAAAATAAAATAAGTAAACAACACGCCCATAATGCCAAAGGCGACCATCAGTGGTTTACGCCCAATCCGGTCCGACAGTGCACCGGCAGCAGGCTGGATAATCATAAAAATAAACAGCGCAGCCGTAGTAATTTCGGTAGCGGTTTCCTTGCTAAAGCCGGAGGTGTTCACCAGAAATTTTTGCAAATAGGTGGTGTAGGCATAAAAGGCCAGGGTGCCGCCGGCAGTTAAGGCCAGTACGGTAAATGCGGCCTTGGGATGGTACTTAAACAGAGCCCATGCGCCCGACTTTGGCTGGCTTTCATCTTTGTTGGCATTATGGAAGGACTGGGTTTCCAGCAGGCCACGGCGAATATAAAACACGACAATTGCCAGAAAGCCACCTATTACGAAAGGGATACGCCAGCCCCAGCTTTCCAGTTCGGCAGGGGTGAGGACACGCTGTAATACCAGCAATACGGCCAGGGCGATTAACTGACCGGAGATTAGCGTGACATACTGAAAGCTTGAGTAAAAACCACGATTATTTTTGCCTGCCATTTCACTTAAATAGGTTGCACTGGCGCCATATTCACCACCCACACTAATACCTTGTAGCAGGCGGGCAAATACCAGCATCATGGGTGCAAAAATGCCAATCTCGGCATGCCCGGGTGTAATGGCGATTAATAATGAGCCAATACACATAAGCGTTACTGACAGGGTTAAGCCGGCTTTACGTCCCTTACGGTCCGCATAGATCCCCATCAGCCACGCACCAATGGGCCGCATTAAGAAGCCAACTGCGAACACTGCTGCAGCACTTAATAACTGGGCGGTTTTGTTGTCGGAAGGGAAGAAGATTGGCGCAAAATACAGGGTAAAGGCTGCATATACATACCAGTCGTACCATTCAACCAGATTACCAGCCGAGCCGCCCAGAATGGATTTGAGGCGGGGTTTTTTGTCCAGCGTGGGACTAACAGGAGTATCCATAGCGTCTTTATCCTTTGATGTGGAAAGCAGTGTATTGAAGGGTAATCAGGCCACGCTTTCAGGTAGGCTTAGCAGGTTTAAGCCCTGTCGCTGTGTACTTATTGCTAAATGACAGCGTCAATAGCGTGTAATCACTGTTGATACAGTGAGGCATAGCTAATCGGAAAGGGTAACGTGCTTTTTCACAGGGAGGTATTAGACAAATATCTTAGATGAGGCTTAAAAAAAGCATGTGTGGTGGCTTTATATTATTGAGATCAGGAAAAACAGAGCCGGGAAAGGCTGTCTGAAAACCCGCCCCGGCAGTTTAAAAATGCTTTATTTTGGAGGGGGCATGCTGGCAAAGCAGTCGTACGCTTCAACATCCGGCGTAGGTTCCGGGCTAAAACTTACAATGGTACCGCTATCACTCACATTAATTTGTTCAATGCCTTCCTGTATTTCCTGCATCCATTGATATTTTTCTTTTCTTTTGCATTCCGGGGTATCCAGCCTGTCCAGTCGTTCATACACAGCTACCATCTTGTCCAGGGTGTAGCGAATGGCCAGGCGATCCTGTCCGTATGCCGTCTGTTGTAG
>JASLIR010000401.1 GCA_030152125.1 Alkanindiges sp. | reverse complement strand
CTGTTAGTTCAGGGTTACTATTTCATTTAAGCTTAGCTCTGGTATCTCACGCAAAGCCGGTCAATATGACCGGCTTTGTTATTTTGCATTTGTCGTCTTTCTTTTGTTGTCTTTCCAAGGCTAGCAACTACCCATTATTGCGGCAGGCATTGACCCTGTCCCCTACACTGCTTATCATATCTTCATCATGTGTTATCGCGGCTGCTGAACCCGATTGCCCATGAGTTTAGACAATGAAAACCTATCAACAATGAAAACAGATCAACGAGACCGCGCATGGCGGCGTGCAAACAACTATTTAAGTAAAGGCCGTGATAGCCATCATCACGCCACCTGCTGGAAAAAACCCAAACGCTGGAAGCAGATGTATCTGCGTTCGGAAAAAATCCGCCGTGCACAGCAACTGGGCTTTGCATATCCGGTGATCTCGCGCGCAAAACACCTGCAACTGGCCGCTCAACAATTCTGGAACCACCTACCGGATACTAACAACCTTTGAATTTTCTGTTTATCTGTAGCCGTAACCAGTGGCGTAGCCCCACTGCCGAACAGCTGTTTGCACAGGGCTACGGCATTTATACCCGCTCGGCAGGTACCAGCCGCCATGCCCGGCACACCATTAACAACAAGGATATTGCCTGGGCCAACCTGATTTTAGTCATGGAAGAAAAGCATAAAAAGCAGCTTGCCGTGCAATACAGCAAGCAATTGCAGCATAAAAAAATGGTGGTCCTGGATATCCCGGATGACTATCAGTTTATGGATGCCGAGCTGGTGGAGCTACTGAAACAATCCGTGCTGCCCTACCTGCCGGACCAACTATAAAGATTGCAGCAATCACCCTTTAACATCAGACACTTTCCACATACGTTGTATATGCTTTGCCATCAGTTAGCAGCGGGTATGTTCTGCCAGAAAATCCAGAAATACCCGCACCCGTAAGGGCATATAACTGCCATGCCCCACAAACACCGCATGGATTTCTTCCCTGTCCTGCGGGTTATAATCCTGTAGTACCACCTGCAAGCGCCCGGCGGCAATGTCCTGCTTTACCTGAAACTCGGCCAGCCGTGCCAGCCCCAGCCCGGCCAGTGCCAGTTCCCTTAGAGCCTCGCCATCACTGGCCTGAATGCTGCCCTTGCTGTTAAGCATCACTGTTTTTCCATCCAGTACAAACGGCCAGCCGGATACTGCCCGGCTATAACTGGCCGAAAGCCGCTGGTGTTGTTCCAGTTCGGCCGGGTGCTGCGGTATGCCACACTGCTGCAAATACGCAGGACTCGCCACCAGCAGCATCGGTGTTTCGCCCAGCTTTTTGGCAACCAGGCTTGAGCTTTTTAAAGCCCCGGCACGAATGGCAATATCCGTGCGCTGCTCCAGAATATCTACCACCACATCACTGACCTGAATATCCAGTTCAATATCCGGGTAACGCCGGGTAAATGTGTTTAAAGCCGGGAACAGGATATGCCGGGCAAAAGGCACATTCGTGCTGATACGCAAGCGCCCGCGCGGCTCACCATGCAGGCTGGCATGCTGCTCCGCTTCCTGCAGCTCGGACAAAACACCCAGGCCGCGCTCGTAAAATACACAGCCTTCCGGGGTCAGTTTTAACTGGCGGGTGGAACGGTGCAGCAGGCGTGTGCCTAACCTATTTTCCAGCCGGCTTACCAGTTTACTGACAGCAGAAGGTGTCATGCCAAACTCGCGCGCCGCCGCAGAAAATCCGCCCAGTGCAACCACCTGCACAAACACTTCCAGCTCCCCGGAGCGGTTTACCTCCAAACGCGACATTATGGAATTCAACTCACAAATGTTTTGCCTCATTTGAGTCTACCCGTCCCAACGCCAAGAGTTCATGCTGTTTTGTATTGATTTATTCCATATGGCAGGCATTCTATGCAGCGTTTTTTACTTTATATCCTGTGGCTCGCGTGGCTGGCTACTGTGCCACTTACTGCAAGCGCAGCCACCACGCCGTGGGTTAATCAGTGGGTTAGCAGCTGGATGGCCAGCCCACAACCCGTTTGGGGTAAGGATTTTCCCTTTCCCACCAATATCCCGGACTATCTGCAACAGCAAACCTTCAGGCAAAGTGTCCGGCTCAGCATTGGCGGGCAGCGTATCCGGTTGAAGTTATCCAATGAATACAGTCAACAGCCATTGCACATCGGGGCGATACGGGTAACACCATCAAAGCAGCCGGATCAGACCATTGCAGTCACATTTCAGGGGCAAGGCAGCGTGACTATTCCGGCAGGTGCCCCCATGCTGAGCGACCCGGTGGATTTGCCGGTTGCAGCGTTATCCAGCCTGAATATCAGCATGTACTTTCCGCAAAAAACAGCACTTTCAACATTCCACTGGGATGGCCGACAAACAGCATGGATTGCAGCGGGTGATCAAAGCGTACAACCAACCCTAACCCATGCAGAAAAAACCACAGCCCGAATAGTCCTGAGCAGCGTGCTGGTAGAAAGCCCCCAGCCAGCCAGCACTGTAGTAGTACTGGGTGACTCGATTACAGATGGCAACACCGCCACACTGGATGCCAATACCCGCTGGCCAGATTTTCTGGCACAGCGCCTTGCACCCCACAACGTGGCAGTACTGAATGCCGGTATTTCCGGGGCGCGCCTGCTATCTGACCGTATGGGTGTTAATGCACTGGCACGCTTTGAACGTGATGTGCTTAGTCAGCCCAATACTCAAGCGGTGATTATTTTACTGGGCATTAACGATATCAGCTGGCCCGGCATGGCGTTTGACCCACAGGGCAAGGCACGCGCTTTATCCGAACTGACACAGGCATACCAGCAATTAATCAGCCGTGCGCACAGTAAAGGGATTCGTGTAATAGGTGCTACGCTGCTGCCCTTTCAGGGAGCCTTAAGCGCCACCCCGTTTGCGGCCTATTACAATACGGATAAAGACCAGCTGCGCCAGCAGTTAAATGACTGGATTCGCAACAGTGGCAATTTTGATGCTGTAGTCGATTTTGACCGCCTGATGGCCGACCCGCAGCAGCCGCTACGGCTAAACCCTGCTTTCGACTCAGGCGATCACCTGCATCCTGGCGATGCTGGCAGCAAGGCAATGGCAGATGCTGTGGATTTAAAGCTGTTAATCCCTGAACGCCTCACAACCGCCCCCTAAAGCCAATGGGACAAACGACTGACTGGAAAATACAACCTGCACAGGCTGTTTAAGGCCTGGCCTGTGGGGATTGGTGGTTAAGAACCGTAATGCTTATACATTGACTCAAACTCTGGGCATTCAGTCACAAAAAATTTTTTACTGTATACCTGATAGCCGGCTGCATTATTCAACACCATGGTCACAGACAAACGCTCCTCCCGGATCACCTGTAGCGCCAGATAAAACTCATCAGTTGTACTCTCCGCAGGGTCCAGAATGTTATTGCAAACCTCTTTTTGCATCATCCGGTCGGCCAGTGCAGTCTGCAGGCTGTCCAGAATTAAGGCATCGTCAAGGGTCAGCATGTTCATTTCAAAACGGATATCCGGATATTTCACGGAAATGGTTGACTCAAAATCCGGGTCTGGCGATTTCTTCTGTTCCTCTGCCCATAAACGCGGCAGGTTTTTCTCAATATCTTCCCGAACCAGCTGTTTTGCAGCCTCATACTGATAGTTGTGTAGCACCTTCACCGCCACAAAAGTCAGCACAGCAATCAACAGCAGCAGCCCAAGGATAATCCCGATAGCACGCATTTATTTCCCCACTTACATACCATTCATCATTTTTATTAGGTATTTAAAATATATGAATTTTTTCGTCCTATAAGGAATATTGCCAGACAGCCCGGCATAAATTCATCTTCACACAGCTAGGGCCTGTTGACAATTCAGATGAGACTGCGAAAGTGGATGTTTTTAGACAATGCAAGGCATGAATTGCGATATTTAGTTATTCTAAATGAGCAATGAATAACGCAGCAGTGGCAAAAAACATCCCTGTCCTTACGTCAGTATTAAAGCAGTGCTTTAATACTTCCTCAGGTTGTGGCTAAAATTTTCTCAAACTTCGTTGTGAAACTTAGCAAGGGCTCGCCATTGCCTGCGTTTCACGCCTTGTTTGAATCAATTTTAGCCGACAACGCAGTTCGCATATGAAATGTCAGCAGGCCCTTAGCTTTTTTCGT
>JASLIR010000399.1 GCA_030152125.1 Alkanindiges sp. | reverse complement strand
CTGCAAATACCTTTGAATACGAAGGCGGTGACCAGGGCTACCTGCTGAACGTGCAGTACGGTATTGATAAACCGGCCCTGCTGGGTGACTGGAATATCGGTGCTGGCTATCGCTATGTAGAAAGTGATGCAGTAGTTGATGCCTTTTCGGATAGTGACTTTCACCTGGGTGGCACCAATACCAAAGGCTTCTTTGTATCCGGTAGCCTGGGTATTACCAAGAATGCATGGATGTCCTTGCGCTATTTAAGTGGCGACCAGATTGCAGGTGCGCCATATAGCGTTGATGTTGTACAACTTGACCTGAATGGACGCTTCTAATCATGAAATCAATGTGCGTGCTCATGATCGCGCTAACCGGTTTAGGTGTATGTAGCGCCAGTTATGCAGATGAGGCCAGTGAAGCCAGAATGCGCGACATGCTGAAGCAGGCTGTTTTGCAGCAGCGTGCTGCCCAGGATGAAAATGCAGCGCTGAAAATACAGCTGGAGAGCCTGAAGGCGCAACTGACCCAGCAGGCTGCCAAGCCTGCTGTAGCAGCACCAGCCAAGGATGATGAAAAACTGCGGCAAAAGGTTGGGCAACTGGAGCAAAGTGTTGACCAGCTAAACCGTCAACTGGCTCAGGCAAAACAGCAGTCTGTCAGCCTGAAAGCCAGTGCAGATCAACTGGGCACGACACAGCAATTGCTAAAACAGTCGCAGGCTGAAAGAAGCCAGCTTGAAACAGCCTACCGCACCCAACTGGGTAGCCAGCAGGAAAAATCGGCTCAACTGGAATCCCAGTTACAAAGCCTGAGCCAGCAGTTGAACAGCAGTGAGCAGAAAAACCTGAGTCTGGTAAGCATCAGTCAGGAACTGCTTAGCCGCTACAAGCAGAAAGGCGTATTTAGTGCCTTGTGGGATCAGGAACCTTTAACGGGCTTATCACGCGTCAAACTGGAAACACTAACCCAGGAATATGCATCCAGAATCCGTGACCAGACACAAAGTTCACGCCAGCCGACAGTAAATAACGTCACTCATGAATAGATAGATCAGCATTAGCTCAACTATTAGTTATTTATTAAAAATTTTGCAGCAAAGAAGCAGGTAAATCATGCAAAAGCCAGTGATGCATCAACAGGATAGCAACTCAAGCACAGAAAACGGTTTTAATGGTCGTTTGTCCGCAATAGGCCGTTTACGTTACTGCATCTGGCTGAGTAGTATGGGCCTCACACTGTTTGCAGGCAGTATGCCTTATGCGCATGCAGCGCCTGTATTTGGTTCGGCCGCATGGTTTGCCCAGGCTGGTGCCTATAAGCCAGCAACCCCACCCAAAAATGGTGGCAAAAAGCCAAACACGCCAAATGGCAATACCGTTAATACGCCTTTGCAAGCGCAACTGAATACCCAGCGCACCATGGCCAACCTGAGTCAGGCCATACAGGCGATTAACAGTGCCCAGAAAGCCCAGACCGCCGCACAGCAATTAAACCTCGGCAAACCGGGAACTGCGCCGGATGGACTGGGTAAAGGTGGTCTGGAGGTTGCACAGGGTGTAGGGCAGGATCCTTCTTTGTGGCAAAACGCCAATAAACCAACCCAGCATGTTAAAGATGGTCAAACCACGGTTGAAATTAAACAAACGGCGGCCAAGTCCATCCTGACCTGGGATACCTTTAATGTGGGCCAAAAAACCACAGTACATTTTGACCAGACTGACGGCAATCTGGCAAAAGGTGGTAATGAATGGGTATCGCTTAACCGCATTGTTAACCCCTCACAAAAACCCAGTGAAATCCTGGGTACTATCAAGGCAGAGGGTAGTGTTTACCTGCTCAATCCCAATGGGGTCATTTTTGGTGGTGCGTCCAAGGTAGATACACGCTCACTGATTGTCAGCTCACTGGATTTGTTTAGCAGCGATACCGCTGAAAGTAACCAGGCCTTTATGGAGAAAGGCCTGTTGAGCATTCCTACCGGACAAAACCTGCTGGTGGGCGAGCCGGTGATGGATGGTGATCGCGTAAAAGCACGCGATGCTATCCGTATTGAAAAAGGCGCGCAGATTAAAACACAAAAAAACGGTTTTTCTCTTATTGTGGCGCCTGAGGTATTAAATGCCGGTAGCATCACCGCGCAGGATGGCCAGGTGATTCTGGCGGCTGCCAGCAAGGTGACCGCAAGCGGTAATGTGGCAGATAGTTTAAATGGTATTATCAACCCCGTGGTTGAGCAGGGTGGTGAGCTGGTAAACACCGGCATCATTCAGTCTGTACAGGGTAATGTTACCTTATTGGGCAAGAATATCAGCCAGAATGGTATTGTAGGCAGTACCACCAGTTTAACCCGTCAAGGCAGTATCGATATCCGGGCTCAGGAAAGCGATGGTGGCTCGGTAAGACCCAGCCGGACTGGCTATCTTGAGTTTGGCAAAAACTCTGTTACTACTGTTTTATTATCTGATAACGGTGAAACAACAACATCTAGTGAAAATGCAGCCAGTGTGGTTAAACCCAGCGCTGTCAATATCAGTGCTGGTGCAATTACCTTTAATTCGAATGCATTGCTGCTTGCGCCTGGTGCCAAGCTGAACATTACGGCTTATTTTGATCGTGGTACGGCACCCATCTTCCTGCCCACCACACCCGACCGTGCATTTACGGCCGGGCGCATCTTTATGGACAAAAGTGCTACGATTAACGTAGCCGGTATGCCGAATGTGTTTGCTACGGAAAACACCTTATTAAATATCCCCCGTATCGGTTTAAACGAACTGGCTAACTCGCCATTGCTGCGCGACAGCTTCCTGTATACCAACAAGGATGTGGTGGTAGATACCAGCCTGCAGGGAACCCGGGAAGATGGTACGCCATGGATAGGTAGTCCCTTATTAAACATTAAGGGTTACAAGGATCAAAAGGCCCGCAAAATTGATGAGCTGATGATCAATGGCGGCAGCATCAACATGGTGGGTAATGAAGTACTGGTAAAGCAGGGTGCTGATATCAATATTGATGGCGGCTATGTGGTTTACCCCGCCAGTAATGACAAAAATACCACCAAGCTGATTACGGCTACAGGGCAGCTGCAGGATATCGGCAGTGCTGACCCAAATGCGGTGTATACCGGAATTGGCGGCGTGTATGAGATAAATCACCCGCGTAGCAACCAGAAGGAAATATATATTGATCCGTTGTTATCGGGTCAGGTTGCAAGTTATCGCCCAGCTTATATTGTTGGTGGTAATGGCGGTGAGCTGAATATTTTTGCCCAGACAGCCTTGTTCCTGGATGGCAATCTGTCGGCGCATGCCTATGCAGGCATGAATCAGGTGATTAGTAATAACCAGCCCAAGGGCGGCACACTCACCATTAATAATAACGAAGCCAATAGTATTGCCAATAGGGGCTTTCTGGTTGATGGGCAGCAAACATTTAGCCCAAGTCTGGTTTTTAAGGATAAAACAACCCGTCTTTCTGACAAATTTAACAAGAATACATCTCTAGATAGCCTGAAACAGCAGGATGCTGAAGCCAGCTCACCAGAAAACCTGAACTTCTGGAGTGCCATTGATACTGGCATGATTAATAATTCCGGCCTTGGTCAACTGTTTGCCTATGCAAATGGTGGGCGTATTCTGGTTACAGAAGGCAGTAAGCTGGAGGTGGCCAAAGGCGGCAGTATCAATTTTACTGCACATCAGATTCAGGTTGATGGCACATTGCATGCAACAGCTGGTCAGGTCAACCTGCTAACCAAGTTATATTCCAACACCAACAATGATAACGTGCTGCAGGGTGGCTTTTTAATGCCTGTGGGCGGTAATGTGAATAAAGCCCCAAAAACGGATATCGTCATTGGTAAGCGTGCAGTTATTGATGTCCGCGGTGAATGGGTAAACGATAATGGTGCCTCTTTATTTGAACTAAATGGCAGCCAGTTTATCAACGGCGGCAAAATTAGCATGGCCACCAATAGCAACAGTGTGCAGGCTAACTATGCTGAACCTGAAGTAGCCCGTAATGCTATTGATAAGACAGGGTCAATTTACCTGCAAAAAGGCAGCCTGCTGGATGTAAGCAGTGGGGGCTATGTGCAGGCTAATGGCCAGTTACGGGAAAAGGATGGTCTCCCGCTGGGCCATGGTGGAGAAATTTCGCTTAAGGTTTATAACAC
>JASLIR010000357.1 GCA_030152125.1 Alkanindiges sp. | reverse complement strand
GAACTGGCTTCACAGGAGTTGCCGGAGCTGGATGTGTCGATTCGTGGTGCAGTATCCATTGCCCGCCGCTTACAGGATCCACTGGCTGAACTGGTAAAAATTGACCCTAAATCCATTGGTGTAGGCCAGTACCAGCACGATGTAAACCAGACTGGTCTGGCACGTACGCTGGATGCGGTAGTGGAAGACTGTGTAAACGCGGTAGGGGTAGATGTAAACACCGCTTCCCCGGCGTTATTGTCCCGTATTGCCGGTTTGAACAAGAATATTGCCCAGCAGATTGCCGATTACCGCAAAGAGCACGGGATTTTCAAAGACCGTCAGGACTTGAAAAAAGTACCACGTTTAGGCGAGCGTACCTTTGAACAGGCCGCGGGATTCCTGCGTATTCAGGCCGGTGAGCAGCCGCTGGATGGTTCTGCAGTACACCCGGAAAGCTATCCGCTGGTGGAAAAAATTCTGGCTAAACTGGGCAAAGGCATTGATCAGGTACTGGGCAAGGCCGATGTGCTATCCAGTATTGATGCACAGGAATTTGTAGACGACAAATATGGTCTGCCTACGGTACAGGACGTGATTAAGGAACTGGAAAAGCCGGGCCGTGACCCGCGTCCGGAGTTCCGCACCGCCAAATTCCGTGATGACATCCAGAAAATGCAGGATCTGACGGATAACCTGGTACTGGAAGGCGTAGTGACCAACGTGACCAACTTTGGCGCCTTTGTGGATGTGGGTGTGCATCAGGATGGTCTGGTACATATTTCCGAGTTGTCCAGCCAGTTTGTTAATGACCCGCAAAAGGTTGTGAAGCCGGGGCAAATTGTTCAGGTGCGTGTGATTAGTGTGGATATTGAGCGCAAGCGTATCAGCCTGAGCCTGCGCTTAACCCCGGCTGAAAAGCCGGCGCGTGCCCCGCGTGATGCCCGTAGTGACAATCGTAACGATCAGCGCAATGGTGACGAAGGCTTTAAGAATAACAAGCCAAGACAGCATAAGCCGGCACATGACAAGTCGCATGCGGGGCGCTCGCAGGAGCGTGGCGAGCGTAATGACCGTGGCGGGCAGGATCGCAACCGCGATAAAGCCAGAAACGACAAGCCAGCCGAGCAGAAGATTGGTGGTTTGGGCGCCTTGCTTTTACAGGCTGGTGTTAAAAAATCAGGTTAAAAAGGCAGGTTAAGCCCTTAACCTGACCGATACGCGATCTGCACAATCACCCTGCCACATAGGCAGGGTGATTTTTTTGTGGCTGGATGACCTGTTTACCCTTGTCACCAAAGGATTTTAAATAATCCCACTGGCTTTTTTTACCACGTGTTGCCTGCATATCCCGCAGCAGGGGTAAGCGGCGTTGCATACGGAAAGTCAGCAGGTTTTTCGGGCTGATGATGAGTGGAAACCAGGGCAGCACATATTTGGGTAAACCCAGCTGCTGCATTTTCTTGCCGCCCAGAAAATAGCGGCTGATGCTTAAATGCTTCTGGTACTGGAACTGCTGTTGCAGTTTGGCAAAGTGTTTATATTCTTTTTGCAGGGGTTCCTGCGCTAATGCATGCCCAAGTGCCTTGCTGGTCCAGTCGGCAGCCGGCTGGGTAAAGGTGGTCTGATACAGCAACAGCAGGCCATCGGTTTCATTGTCTACCAGCCAGGCCTCGTCCACACCCATTAGCCAGCCCAGATACTTCCAGAAATGCATGACAGCCCGCGATTCCTGCTGGCTGGGGAATATGCCAAGCCCGCGCAGGCCCAGCAGCATCAGGGAACAAAAAGCCAGGTTGGTGGCGGCCATATCAATCTGGTTAATCGGCAGGCCCCATTGCTGCGCATCCCACTCCTGGCGCTTACTCAGGTTACGCCGTACCAGCGCATGAATCATCCGTACATGTATGGTGGCCTTAAAGCCAGCACCTTCGCGTTTGAGGCCACCTTTTTCCGTGCATTCCATCCACCATTTACTGGTTTCTGCCACCCGCTGGGAGGCGCCTTTATTCAGGGCACCAGTGAGTACCAGTGCCTGATTCAGGCCGGAGAGCAGGTACCCACCCATCAGCGCCACATCACGCAGGATATAGTTGGCGTTAATTCCCACTGCCGCCATAAACTCAATGGCTTCATCCAGCTTCTGCTGGTCAACCCATGCCGGAGGCGTATCCACCAGCTCAAAAAAACGGGTCATGGCTGGCGGGCAGTCTTGCAGGCTTTTCACCCCATGCTGCAAGGCCTGTTCAAACAGTTTTTTGCGCTGGCCGGGGTTTTCGGCAAATAGCCAGGCTACCAGTTCATCCATGGCGGGGTCGCCCTGCCACAGCGCATCACTGAGCTGGTGATAGCGCTGCCCGGACAGGAGCAGTGGCCGCTTGAGGAGCAGGGAAAAGGGTTTAAACAGCACACGATAATGCTGGGTATGTGCAAAGGCTTTCATCCGTGCAGGTGGCATCGTATAGTGTGCGGGTACAGTGGTGCTATTGGTCAAGGTAGGCATGTGTGATTTCCTTGCAGCATATTGGTGTACTTTTATGATAATGCGAATACTTATTCGTATTAAATTCGCGTTTTAATGCAGGGGTGGCATACACAAGGCTTAAGGCTGAAAAAAGGATAAAAACAATGCGTAAACAACCAAAACAGGGGCGCTCCAGGGAACTGGTAAATATATTGCTGCAGGCTACCGAAAAAGCGGTTTGCCTGTATGGGCTGGAAGGCGTCACTACCCCCAAAATTGCCGAGCTTTCCGGTGTGAGTGTGGGTTCGATTTATCAGTACTTTGAAGACAAGCAGTCCATGCTGGAATGCCTACTGGAACAAAAGAGCCATGATATTGGCGCACAGTTAAAAGAGTTACTGTCGCAGCATGCGCAGGCAGACCTGATGACACTTATCCGGCTGTCTATTTTATTCGGCTTCG
>JASLIR010000344.1 GCA_030152125.1 Alkanindiges sp. | reverse complement strand
TTGTACATAATAACCGGGCTGGTGTATTGATTAATCCATGCATTCATTATTTCCCAGCTGCCAAAATGCGGAACTACTGCAATAACACCATTCGGGTTTTGCAATAAGGCCAGAAACTCTTCCTCACCGTGTACCTGCCGGATTTGCTGCATGCTGTAACTGGTTGGCATACCCCAGCATTTAATGGATTCCACGGTAGTCATACACTGGTTGCGTACGTTGGCTTTTTCCAGTTGCAGGCGTGCCTGCAGTGGCAGGTCAGGATAGGCCAGCCATAGGTTAACCCGCACAATCCAGCGCATGCCCTGATTGGGAAATAAATTAAATAGGGTCGCTATACAACCTGCCAGAAAATGCAGGACAGGCAGGGGTAGCGCGGCTAGTAGCTTTAAAAAAATATACATAGTGGTATATCAGTTCTGATTATTCGTAGCTCATTGTCCAGTCATCACCTTGCCGGGTTGCCTGCACATCACCCTCTTGCTTTTGTATACCCAGTAAAGGGGTATTCAATTCTACGGCAATCTTGCAGTGGTACTGCTGTTTTATGTCAGTTTTAGCACAGGAAATTTTTTTAAACGACTGCAGCTTCATTTGCATTTGTGGCTGGTTAAGGCGATCGGCAACGGCATTGATGTCCTGCAGCGTTTTTTGATAGGCCTGCTGCAGGTCCTGCTCACTTGGTTCGCGCGAGCACGCAGTCAGCAGTGGCATAATAATGCAAATGGCGAGGAACAGGTTGCGCATGGTGCTGCCTTATCAAAAAATCTGGATTATTTTACTGTAATATTGACTTAGCTCAAGTTAATCTGCGTTTAAACGGATGAAAATAGCGATAATGATTAAAACATGCCTCTTTATATCATCAAATTTAGCCCGAATAGCAGTGCTATGTTTATTCAGTGCATCTACGGTTTATGCCATGGAAATTAAGAAGCTGCCTTTGGCTGAAACGCAGGCGATTGTGGTGATTGTGGATGTACAGCAGGATGATCTGCGTCTGTTCTTAAAAGATACCCATGGGAAGGTGTTCGGGTCTTTTAATAATATCCGGCAACAATTAAAAGGGCAGCAACTACAGCTGGGCTTTGCCATGAATGCCGGCATGTTCCATCCAGGTTATTTACCGGTTGGCCTGTATATGGCTAAAGGGCAGCAAAGCTTTCCCTTAAATACAGACCAGGAGGGTGGTAACTTTTTTATGCAGCCCAATGGGGTGTTTTTACAGGATGCAGAAGGGTTTAAAGTACTGACAACAGCGGATTATTTGCAACAGCAAGCCAGTTTAAAGCCTGTACTTGCCACCCAGTCTGGCCCCATGCTGGTGACTGACGGTGACATTAACAGCAGCTTTAATCCGCAGTCCGGTTCCGTCTATGTGCGTAACGCGGTAGGGGTGATTTCGGCGCAGCATGCAGCCTTTGTAATAACGGAACAACCGGTTAACTTTTATGCGCTGGCAGATTTTTTTAAGAATACCCTGCAAATAAAAAACGCACTGTATCTGGATGGCTCTATTTCCAGCCTGTATTTACCGGAAATGCAGCGCAACGATGCAGTGCGTTTTTTAGGGCCAATTATTGGGGTAGTACAACCTTTAGCCAAAGATTGAACGGAAAATCAGCTGTTTTCCGGGTTGCCGCGCAGTACCATATAAATCAGGGCAACAAATAGCAGGGTGGCGCAGGTAATCGTGCTGATGGTATACACCGCAACCCGGCCAGAATAGCTGAGTTCAATCAGTTCTCTATGGATGATAACCTGGCTGAGGATACATTGCAGCGCAGCAAACGCAATCAATAACCAGCCATTTCGCTTGACGTCAGGACGCATCGCCATCTGATTTACCTATACAAATGTCAAAAAATGATCATGCCCGGGCATGATGAAACGTGCCGATTGTCGCATAAAGCCTGACCGGGATGCAAATTGCCATGTAGGCGTGGCTGATCATTTAGCCCTGTTGGCTGTAGCTTATGAAAGTTGAGCCAGTCTGGATTAAGCTGTAAAAAATGAGAAATAAAGCATGGTTTTGCTTGCTTCCATTCAGCAAATTCCGCTATAAAAGGTAGACGGACGAATGATTCTAATCCACAACATGTCCCTGGGAATGGGTACAATAAAAGGACGCTGTAATGCAACTCTCAGTTTCTGACATCAATCAAAAAATTGATAAGGTAGAATTTGTTAAACACACCACCTCACGCGGTAAAACCTTATGCTGGTGTGTGATTGAGCTAAAAAATGGTTTTGCGGTGACGGGTAAACCATCCATTGCACTTGATCCCCAGGCGGAAAGCCTGCTGATCGGTGAGCAAATTGCCTATAACAATGCCTATGAAGAATTAAGGGCACTGGAAGGCTATTTGTTGACAGAAAAGGTTCAACGGGACAAAGAAGTGCTTAATGACTGTTAAGCCTATAGTGCATACGCCAGTTGATAAAAAAACCCCTGTTATTTAACAGGGGTTTTTAGTATCAGCATAAACAACGCATTAGTTGTTAGCTTCTGCCTTTGGCTTTTCACGCAAGCGGATACCTAGGTCACGCAACTGGTTGGCATCTACCGGAGCAGGCGCTTCAGTTAACGGACACTCGGCAGTTTTGGTTTTCGGGAAGGCAATCACTTCACGAATACTGCTGGCACCGGTCATCAGCATCACCAGACGGTCTAGGCCGAAGGCCAGACCACCGTGTGGCGGCGCACCGTATTTTAGTGCGTTTAACAGGAAGCTGAATTTTTCTTCCGCTTCTTCTTCAGAAATACCCAGCGCTTCAAATACCGCCTTCTGCATTTCCAGTGTGTAGATACGCAGGCTGCCACCACCAATTTCAGTGCCGTTTAATACCATGTCATACGCAACAGACAGGGCAGCACCCGGATCGTTTTTCATCTCTTCCACAGTGCCTTTAGGCAGGGTGAACGGATGATGTACCGATGTCCATTTGCCGTCATCGGTTTCATCAAACATCGGGAAGTCAACTACCCACATTGGCGCCCATTCACAGGTGGACAGGTTCAGGTCGTGACCAACCTTCACACGCAGTGCACCCATGGCATCATTTACTACTTTGGCTTTATCGGCACCAAAGAAAATGATGTCACCATTTTGCGCGCCCATGCGCTCAACCAGCTTCACCAGTGTTTCATCACTGATGTTTTTGATGATGGGTGACTGTAAGCCGGATTCTTTATCCACGCCATTGTTAATCTTGGAGGTGTCGTTAACCTTGATATAAGCCAGGCCTTTAGCACCATAAATACCCACAAACTTGGTGTATTCGTCAATCTGGCCACGGGTCAGGCTGGTGCCACCATTTGGTACGCGCAGGGCAGCAACACGGCCTTTCGGGTCGTTAGCCGGGCCGGCAAATACCTTAAAGCTGACATCCTTCATCAGGTCGGCCACGTCTACCAGTTTTAATGGAATACGCAGGTCCGGTTTGTCGGAAGCATAG
>JASLIR010000302.1 GCA_030152125.1 Alkanindiges sp. | reverse complement strand
CGGGTTAATGGGGCTGCATTCGGGCTGACTAACTGGCGTATCAGGTGTACAAACAGGCCGATGGCGGTTTCGTCCACCAGTTGTCCGGGCTTGCCCAGTGCTGTGCCCCAGCTGATTTCAATATGCCCATTCTCCATCGTAATCTGCATGTCGTTGCCGTCATAGGCCAGCCGGTGGTAATGGTCAAAACGGCTAAAGGCTTCACCAATGGTTTCGCAGGCTGCCCCCAGATAACCCAGCACGCCCACATGGGCAGGTTTGCTTAACCTTGCAATCTGTAGGCCCATGCCTTCTTTCTGGTATTGCCGGTAAATTTCCGCCAGTGTTTGCTGCCATACCAGAAAAGGAATACGCTCGCTGCGTTCGTACTTCAGGCAACTGGCAGGCATCTGCAAGCCTTCCTGCTGGCAAAAGTTGATTAGCAACTGGGTTAAGCCGCCACTCACGGAACCGGTATTTAAGCCAAAAGCCATGGGTCAACATCCTGTCGGTTGAGATTGTCGTGTTTTGTCAATCAATAATAGAACGTTCGGTCAATATTTGTCTAATGCTTCTGCACATAATTTTAAACATGAAATATATCTGACTGAACACAGCTAGAGGTTTGCCATGATTAAAGGATTTATTGCAGGGTTGATGGTTGCCAACGCATTTGAATGGGTGGCGCATAAGTATATTTTGCATGGTGTGACCGTTAAGAAAGGCCAGCCACGCTATAGCCCCAGCCCGGCCAGCATGCAAAGCCACTGGGCACACCACCGTATGGTGCGCAAGCAGGACTTTGGTGATGAAGGTTATGTGGTGGGTTTAAAGCATGAGCGCACCAAGCTGGAGGTGATTTCGCTGGTGGTAGTGGCTTCGGCAACCAGTGCGGTATTTTATCCTTTTTCCAAAGGGATGGCGCTGGCAGCATGGTATAGCGCAGGCAAGTATTTTTATGTGCATCGCCGTGCGCACCTGGAGCCGGAATGGGCTAAGAAGCGTATTCCATGGCATTACGACCATCATATGAACAGTAATCAGGACGCCAACTGGTGTGTTACCCGGCCCTGGTTTGATTATGTGATGGGTACCCGGGTGGCCTCCAGCCGCGATTTGCTGGAATCCAACCCGCTGGGTTTGCCATTACCCAAGGTGATTGAACAGCCTTTAAACCGCATGGCACGCCGTTACCTGCCACGCATGTTTGAGCGTCTGGAGCAAAACCTGCACAAGGAGCAACAGGCGATATTAACCACCACCAGCACTGGTACCGAAGAAGCCATACCAAGCTGATTGACAGACTGCTTTATGAAAGCCTGACCACTCCAGTCAGGCTTTCTTTTTTATGGGGTAGCATTAAAACGACAGCTCATGTCGTGAGCCGTATTTGTTGGGCTTGGGAAGGTAGTCTTGTTTGTTAGGCTTGACGGATAAAGCCTGTCAGGTAAAACAAATATGTCCGACCGTATCCGGGAAAAACTACACATACTGGCTGATGCTGCCAAATACGATGTGTCCTGCTCGTCCAGTGGCAGTAATCGTAAAAATAATAATAACGGGCTGGGCAATAGTTCCGCCTCTGGTATTTGCCATGCCTTTACCGAGGATGGGCGCTGTGTGTCGCTGTTAAAAATCCTGTTCACCAATGTGTGCATTTATGACTGTGCCTATTGCGTATCGCGGCGCAGTAACGACATTAAACGGGCAGCGTTTAGCGTGGATGAGGTGGTACAGCTGACTATTAATTTTTACCGGCGCAATTATATTGAGGGTCTGTTTCTGAGTTCCGGTATTGTAAAAAGTGCTGATCACACCATGCAGCGTATGGTGCTGATTGCCAAAAAGTTACGGCAGGAAGAAAAATTTAATGGCTATATCCACTTAAAAACTATTCCGGGGGCCAGTGAGGAACTGATCCGTGAGGCGGGTTTATATGCCGACCGCATGAGCATTAACCTGGAAATGCCCACCGAAACAGGCCTGAAATTACTGGCACCGGAAAAATCGCATGCCGAGGTGCGGCGTGACCTGGGTGTGGTACGCAATGCCATCGTGCAGTTTAACGATGAGCGCAAGATCATCCGCAGTACACCTAAATTTGTACCGGCCGGGCAAACCACGCAGTTGGTGGTGGGTGCCTCTACCGAAACGGATCGGGACGTGATGTGGATGGCTGCGGCCTACTACAAAAAATTTATGCTAAAGCGGGTGTATTATTCGGGTTATATCCCTGTGAGTCAGGACAAGCGTATGCCGGCACTGGGTTCGCCACCGCCCTTATTACGTGAAAACCGCCTGTACCAGACCGACTGGCTATTACGCTTTTATGGCTTTCAGGTACAGGAGCTGCTGAATGAGCAGCATCCGAATCTGGATTTGCAGGTAGACCCCAAACTAAGCTGGGCCTTGCGCTATCCGGAACAGTTTCCGGTAGATATTAACCGTGCTGATTACCAGATGATTTTGCGTGTGCCCGGTATCGGTGTGCGGTCGGCCCAGAAAATTGTACAGGCACGTCGCTTTGGTAGAATCCGCATTGAGCAGTTAAAAAAACTGGGCGTGGCCTATAACCGGGCGCAATATTTTATCCGCTGTGCCGATAGTCCGTTCCAACTGAATGCCCCGGCACCGGAGCAGGTACGCCAGCTTATCCTGAACAAAAGCAGCCCCAAGGCAACACTGGCGGTATCGCAACTCAGTCTGGGTTTTTAAAAACACTGGGCTTTTAAAAAAGAATGGGGCTTTTAAAAAAAGAATGGCGAATGGTCACTTATTTGTTTGATGGCAGCTTTAGCGGCCTGCTTAACTGTATTTTCAGGGCCTACCAGTTTAAGGACAGGCAGGTAACAGTAACTACGCAGCAACACTATCAGCCGCGTATGTTTGATGAGGTGGTGCAGGTAAATAGTGATGATTTACGCGCGCAGCGGGTATGGGCAGGTTTATGCCGGAAAATCAGTACGAGTGCACAACGCAGTTTTTATCGCTGCTATCTGGCCGCACAGCCAGCGGCATTTCAGGCGCTGTTTGATTATGCCCATTATGTGTTTGCCCAGAAGCAAATGGTGGATAAGGATTATGGACACCCGGCAGTACTGGCGGTATCACAGTTTGCCAAGCAGGTAGGGCGGGCCA
>JASLIR010000268.1 GCA_030152125.1 Alkanindiges sp. | reverse complement strand
CATGGTGCCATGCCACAAACCGTACGTAACCGTCGTATCCGTAGCTTACGTGAAGGCCGTGCCCGTGTACTGGTAGCGACTGACGTTGCTGCGCGTGGTCTGGACGTACCAGCCATTAGCCACGTGATTAACTTTGGCTTGCCAATGAAGAATGAAGACTACGTGCACCGTATTGGCCGTACTGGCCGTGCCGGCCGCAGTGGCCGTGCCATTACCCTGGCAATGCACCGTGAGCGCGGTAAAGTGCGTTCCCTGGAAGAATACCTGAATGCCCGTATTGCTGTGACTGAAATTGCTGGCTTAGAGCCAAGCCCACCGCCTGAGCGCCCACGTGGTGGTGCTGGTCGCGGTGACCGCTCCGGCGGCCGTGGTTTTGGTGGTGGTGGTGGCCGTGGTTTTGGTGGCAACGGTGGTGGTCGTCGTGTAGAAGGTGAAAAACGCTTCTCTGGCGAGCGCTCCGGTGGTCGTGACTTTAAAGGCGGTGAAGGCTTTAAACGTGACGACACTAAGCGTTTTGATAATGCTGGTGAGCGTGCGCCACGTCCATTTGGCGATGCTAACCGTGATGGTGCTAAACGTTTTGAGGGTGGTGGCGAGCGTCGTCCGCGTTTCTCTTCTGATCGTGATGACAACCGTGGCAACCGTGACGACAACCGTGGCAACCGCGATGACAACCGTGGTAACCGTAGCGATTTCCGTTCTGACCGCCCACAGGGTGCAGGCCGTGATGGCGCACCACGTTTTGGTCAGGAACGTTTTGGCGGTGCTGCTGGTGGCGAGCGTCGCCCGCGTCCGGAAGGTCAGGCACGTTTTAGCCGTGATGGCGAGCGTAGCGAAGGTCGTCCGTTCCGTGAAAATGCAGGTCGTTCTTTTAACCGTGAAGAAGGTGGCCGTTCATTTGGCGCACCAGCTGCCGGTGCACCGCGTTTTGATGCCGGTGAACGCCGTCCGCGTCGCCAGTTTGAGGGCGAGCGCTCTTTCGGTGGCGATCGCACCGCTGGTGCCGAGCGTCCACATGTAGAGCACAAAACCCGCCGTTTTAAAGATCAGGCTTTTGCCAACAAGAGCCGTCGTTCATTTGAAGACTAAGCCTGTTTAGTTGGTATGACGGATACTTTAAGCATTAAAGCGTCCGCATCGTAAATAGTCTGTGCTAAAATGTGACCAGCTTCTCAGTGATGGGAAGCTGGTTTTTTATACCACATTGTGCTTGGAAAACAATTCAGCATATACTAGGCTGAGTTAAGGGGTAACAGTTTTTTACGACGCATGGATGTCAACGATGCCGTACTTGTTTGTGTTTTTAGTTGGCTTGAATGCCATATATTTGGGTTATCAACTATTAAAGGAAAAAGAGCCTTCAGTGCTGCCTGAATTCCAGATTCAGCAAACTGATCACTATCCTGAAAAAATCGAATTAGTTGATAAGAAGAATTAAATTTTTTTGGCCACACGACTTAATAATTGTTTAGGGCTGGTTGATTGAGCATCCGGATTTGTATAAAACAATTGCAACAATATGTATGGCTATAAGGATCAAGCGTGCAGGCATTGCTGTTTTTTAACACAAAAGGCCTACGATCAGCGCGCATGTTGTTTGCTAAAAGTGTGATAATATTCTCTTTAATAATTTGTTACGGATTATTCTGTGCATGACTGCAACAAAATATTCGCAAAATACAACGCTAAGTGCCGATAACCGCCCGCTGATTGAAGTGCAAAACCTGAGTTTTAGCCGTGGTGACCGCAAGATCTACGATGGCGTGGATATGCAGTTTCAGCGTGGCAAAATTACCGGCATTATGGGGCCTTCCGGTACAGGTAAAACAACATTATTGCGCCTGATCGGTGGTCAGTTGCTACCGGATGCCGGGAATGTATTGCTGGATGGCAAAAACATTGCCAGCATGAGCCGTCCCGAGCTGTTTGCTGCGCGTGCGCGGATGGGCATGCTGTTCCAGAGCGGTGCCTTGTTTACCGATATGACCGTGTATGAAAATGTCGCCTTTCCTATCCGCGCGCATACCAAGCTACCAGAGCATCTGGTGCGCGAGCTGGTGGCCCTTAAGCTGGAAGCAGTGGGTTTGCGCGGTACAGAACAATTGATGCCATCCGAGTTATCCGGTGGTATGAACCGCCGTGTTGCGCTGGCACGTGCCATTGCGCTTGATCCCGATTTAATTATGTATGATGAGCCCTTTGCTGGGCAGGACCCGATAGTGATGGGGGTATTAACCCGCCTGATCCGTAGCTTGCGGGAAGCACTGGGCTTAACCACCATTATTGTGTCGCATGATGTAGATGAAACCTTATCCATTGCGGACTATGTGTATGTGGTGGCTGAAGGCAAAGTGATGGGTGAAGGTACCCCGGAGCAGCTTAAGGCATCCAGCTCCCCCTTTGTGCAGCAGTTCCTGAATGGCAGTGTTGAAGGGCCGGTTGAGTTTCAGTACAGCCAGCAACCGTATTTATCTGCCATAGGAGGCCGTACGTGAATCCGGTGCAAGAACTTGGCCGTTCGGTAATTGACCGCATAGCCGGTGTAGGTGCGGCAACCATATTACTGGCGCGCTCATTGTGGGCACTACCCACCTTACGTGGTTTCGGGCTTTTTATCCGCCAGATGTACAGTGAAGGGGTGTTATCCCTCCTGATTATTACCATTTCCGGTTTGTTTATTGGCCTGGTATTAGGCTTGCAGCTGTTTACCATCCTGGTGCGCTTTGGCAGTGAGTCCATGCTGGGTACCGGTTTGGCTTTAACCTTATTGCGTGAACTGGGACCAGTAGTTGCTGCCTTGCTGTTTGCAGGGCGTGCCTGTTCGGCCTTGGCGGCAGAAATTGGGCTGATGAAAGCCACTGAACAGCTATCCAGTATGGAAATGATTGGGGTTGACCCATTACGCCAGATTATTGCACCACGTTTATGGGCTGGTATCGTCAGTTTGCCTTTACTGGCCATCATATTTTCGGCAGTTGGTATTCTGGGTGGCAAGTTTGTGGGTGTGGACTGGCTGGGGGTGGATGATGGTTCATTCTGGTCCAGCATGCAAAGTTCGGTCAGTTTTAGCGAAGATGTGCTAAACGGCATTATTAAGAGTGTGGTATTTGCTATCGCCTGTACCTGGATTGCGGTGTATCAGGGTTACTCCTGCGTACCAACGTCTGAGGGCATTGCCACGGCAACCACCCGTACGGTTGTTTATTCGTCCCTGTGTGTACTGGGGCTAGATTTTGTTCTGACTGCGGTCATGTTCGGAGGATTGTCATGAGATCACGAAGCAGTGAGCTCGCCGTCGGTATTTTCGTTATTTTAGCGGCAGTAGCCTTGTTCTTTTTAGCCATGAAAGTGAGTGGGCTGGGGGGTAACAATTATGGAAATAGCTATACCTTAACCGCACAATTCAATAACGTTAACGGCTTAAAGCCACGTGCTAAGATTACCATCAGTGGCGTTACTGTTGGCAGGGTAAAGGCAATCCGTCTGGACCCTAAAACCCTGCAGGCCAATGTGGACATGAGCATTGATTCTGATGTGAACAGCATTGATGATGATGCCTATGTGATGGTTGCCACTAACGGGATTCTGGGTGAAAAATATCTGAAGATTGTGCCGGGTTCTGGTGAAAAATATTACAAGGATGGTGATGTGATCACGCAGACACAAGGCACCATGGATATTGAAGATCTCATTAACAAGTTTGTGACTGGTGGTGCAGGCAGTACGGCTGCCAAGGCTCCGGCTGCAGCGCCAGAAGCAGCAACAAATCAGCAGCAGGATAGCTTTGGCAACTTCTAGTGCAAGATAGTGCAGAAGTCCGGGTATTTGGCATGATTGAGTAAAGGCAAGAGTGTACATAAGATGAAAAAAATGAGTGTAGCGTCAACAGGTATTAAACTGACTGCTTTGGCAGCCATGCTGGCCAGTACCAGCGTGTTTGCAGCGCCAGAGCCAGCCCCTGTGTTTGTAAAGCGTATTTCTGATGCGCTGGTTGAGCGTTTAGTCAAGGAGCGCCCTAACTTCCAGAAAAACCCGACACTGTTAAATACCATTGTTAAGGAAAATATTGAGCCTTATGTGGATTTTGATGGTTTTGCGCGTGGGGTGATGGGGCAATACTACCGTCAGGCCACTGATGCGCAGCGTGCGGCATTTACTAATACCTTCCGTCTTAGCCTGATTCGTACCTACGCCAAGGGGCTGGGTGCCTACAATAACCAGACTTACAGCATTCGTCCGTTTACGCCTGGGCGTGACCCAAGCAAGGCGATTGTGAGCATGGATTTTAAAACCGATAACGGGGTAATTCCGGTCACTTACCAGTTGATCCAGAGTGGTGAAACCTGGAAAGTGCGTAACGTTTCCCTGAATGGGATTGATATCGGTTTAACTTTCCGTAACCAGTTCTCGTCTACCGTACAGAACAATCGCGGTAATCTGGATGATTCCATTAAATCCTTTACGCCTTCAGCAGATGCTGTTGGCAATGCCGGAAAATAACTGCTGATGGCCACTGAGTTTAGCTGGTCGCCACCCACGCTCAGCTTATCGGGAGAGATTCATTTCGATAATGCTGAGCAGGTCTACCAGAGCGGTTTAGGTTTACTGAAACAGGCAAATACGGCGGTCATTTATCTGGATTTATCCAGTTTTAAGACCAGTAATAGTATTAGCTTGGCTGTATTTGTACAGTGGATTCGTTATTTCGAAGGCCATATGCAGTTAAAGCTGGTAAATATTCCTGAAAAAATGCGTGACATTATTCAGGCATCCAGTTTACTGGATGAGTTGACCTAAGCAAGGGCAAAGCGCGCAGCAAGGGACAGCGGCGTTTTGTAAGATGGAACAGTTCCATTGGTGATGCAGATAAAAAGGCAGTAACTCAGGTTACTGCCTTTTTGCGTTTATTCAGGATTGTTTTGACGGTAGGCGGGGTAATCAAGGAAGAACGTACCATCAGTGGTTGCAGCAGCGGTGAACCAATAATGGAAATAATGTTTTTTGCCTGTTCCGGATAGCGGCTGGACTCGCTGACAAAACCGCGAAAATTCACTGGTTGTGAAGATACTACGGCAAACTGGTCTGAGGGTTTCAACCACTTGTCAATGGTCACGGCACACTGTGCCTCGCCATTGTGGGCCATTTGCAGCGCAGTCAGGGAGTTGCTGGTGGGAAGCAAATGTACCGAACTGGGTAGTGCCGGTATGCTTCTTAAAAAAAGATCCCCGATCACTGAGCTGATACCGGGTAATGCAATGGATTGTACCTGCGCTTCCTCAATGGTATTGCCTAGGTTGAGCCGTTTAGGCAGGAAGATATGCGGACACCATAATACAACCTGGCTGGAGGCAATAACCTGGGTATTTTCTTCAACAAACTGGTTTAATGCCACATTGCCTAAACGGTCATTTTCACCAAAGATGATGACATCAAAAGAGCCTTTTTTCTGGTTGAGCTCATTATAAATTTGTTCATTGGGTAACGCGGTCACACTAATAGGCATTTTTACTTGCTGGGTGAGGCGTGGCCTGGAATTTTCAACTACCGGGTACAGGCTGGCAATAACAGCAATGCGTAACGATTCCTGTGCGCTGGCCTGTGTAGCCCAGCACATATTCAGAAAAAGTAGAAATAAGAAGACGATCTTCATATTTGCCTGCATATGTTTTATTTTGTAAATACAGTGTAGCACTTTAATATTCTAAGGCAAGCAGTAATGTGATGTGGTTAACATTATAACATACATCAAATCCATTTCTTCATACGGAAATAGACCAGCGGGCCAATCAGGAATATCAGTACAATCGTAAAAACAATCATAAAGCTTTCTTTGCCATGCGCAAAGGGCAGAATTTCAGTGTTCATGCCATACAGGCTGGCAATCAGCATGGGGGGAGCCAGCATACTGGGTAAAATAGAGAAGCGTTTGATCGTGTCGCTTTGTTCGGTGTTAATAAAGCCGGAGGTGGTATCCAGCAGGAAGCGCACTTTCTGGAACAGGAAGGCATTGTGTTCTACCAGCGAGCGTACATCTTCGTTTAATTCCCGCACATCCACGTCATAAATATGGCTACCCAGGGCACGCGGGCGGCTGAGAAAAGTCAGTACCCGGCGCAAGTCAATCAGGCATAGCTGGGCTTTACCCAGTACGTCTTCCTGCTGCGCCAGCCGGGTTACCATATCATCCAGATCCAGCACGTATTCACGGTGATGATTGTTCAGTACTTCGGTGGCACATTTTTCCAGGTCTTTATGCACATCTTCCAGAATATCGGCCAGTTCATCCAGCTTGGCTTCCAGCAAACCCAGCAGAATCCATACCGGGTCCTTGTAGTCAATTTCATAGTCATTGCGCTTGGCGCGGGCGCGGAAGGCACGAAAGGCCACCAACTTTTCACCACGCAGGGTAAATAGCCGGTTTTTTAATAAAATAAAGGCAACCGTTTGCGCGCTGGCCAGAATGTTGCTGGCCTGTTCTTCTGATTCATTATCTGCCTGCAGGCTTTTATTCTTGGTCAGAAAATAGGTGCTGATATGCAGTACGCCATCATCATCACGGTAGTAACGGGCAGAAGAGGAAATATCTTCCAGTGATTTTAAGGTGGGTAAATTCAGGTCATAAGCTTCCTGCACCCATACCTGTTCTTCCTGCCCTGGTGCAATCAGGTCAACCCAAACGACCTCGTTATCAAGGTCAAAGCTACCACGAACGGTAGTATCCTGTAGGCTGCCGCGCTCGGTGGCAATAAAGGCTTCGAGCATACACCGGCTCTCCTTCGCGCGTGGTTGACGAGATATTAAGATGGCACTTGCAACAAGCGCTTATTCTAGTCGTCTCTTATCGGAAAAGGCACTAGTCAGGGCTGGTTTTTTTAAAAAAACTGCTGAAGTGTACCTTGCCCGGGCTGGATGATACAGCGATAGCGCTGATTGACGCAGTCTATGTGATGCTGACGGGCGAATCTATCGTTTAAATATGACAAAAAAATGACAAGAAATGCCAGTGATGGTTGCTAATAAAGGGGATTGCCGAGTTGCCGGACTGGTAAACGCTAAATGCCTGCTCGCTTACAGCTTGGGATAGCGGGTTTATAAGTCTGCGGCGGCCACGCATAGGGCGTCGGTTTGTTTGGCACCCATGTGCAGCAGGGTATGGCTTAAGGAAAGGATGCTGGAACCGG
>JASLIR010000280.1 GCA_030152125.1 Alkanindiges sp. | reverse complement strand
AGCACATATTTTACAGCAACTGCACTGGCAAACGGCACCGGATAATATGCAGCCACTGGTTACAGATGTTAGCAATCAGCTTGAGGCTGGCATTATTCAGTTAAAAGACTTGATTCAACCCGGTCACAAACATTACTGGGACAATGCTGCACTAGTCATCAGCCAGTTGCCTCCACACTTGCTTCGCCCGGAAATGCCAGCTTTATTTGATACGTTAATGGATATGAACTGGCCGGGCTCACGAACCATATTTAATTTTTTGGGACAACTGGACATGCAGGAAATTGAAGTGTCTTTTAAACAGGCAGTACAGCGGGCATTGCAGGCTAAGGATATTGACTGGGCTTATTACCTGATGCAGTTTATTGAACAACACCAGCTACAGGAATTTTTTAGTACCGAATATCAGCACATCTATCACTATTTACAGCAAAACGATGCGCTTTAACGGTGCTGGCACATCATGCCAGCCGCCCCACATCTTCAATGGTGAGCTGCTTATACTCCCGGATCAGTTGCTGGCGGTGCTGCAACTCCATTCGTTGCTGTTCTTCTGTCACTTTCAGCATATTACCCTGCTGGATAAAAGCCGGTATGCAACCCAGGCACATCACCAGAAAGCTTAAACCAATCATATAGTAAATTGTTTCTATACCAGCGAGGCGATTTAACATGATGTTCTCTATATTTACGCTGATTGTAGTTTTTGCTGCTAATAACAGCTATTAAGATCTTCTTAACACCTGCCATTCATCGGGTCAACACCCGGCAGGTAACAATTCTGTTCAGTATTCGTCAGTTTTTCTACCCGCCTTGCAAAAATCCTGATAAAACATTCATCTGCAAAACAGCAACACTTGTCGACTGTCATGCAAAAAAATTGTAATAATGTGATAAAAAGCACGCTAATTTACTGTAAAGCTTTCTATATTTCAACTACTATTGAATTATGGAAAACTTAAATATTGTTGCTGCCCTGGCAGCACTCGCGCAAGAATCCCGCCTAACCATTTTTAAGCTATTGGTACAAGTGGGGCCGGATGGATTAGCTGCCGGGCGCATCAGTGAAATAACCGGCATCGCACCGTCGTCACTCTCTTTTCATTTGAAGGAAATGACACATGCGCGTATTCTAAAAGCGCGCCAGGAAGGCCGCTTTATGATATATAGTGCCCATTACGATAGTATGAATAGTCTATTGGCCTACCTAACAGAAAATTGCTGTGCCGGAGTGCCATGCAACGCGGTTACGGGATGTAAACCGAATAAAGGGGCTACCCCCATGGAGAATGATATGTCAGATAAAGTATTTAATGTTTTAATACTATGTACCGGAAACTCTGCCCGCAGCATCATGGCAGAAGCTATTTTTAATACCCTACCGAGCAAACGCTTTAAAGCCTACAGCGCAGGCAGTAACCCCACCGGCCATATTCACCCGGAAGCCTTACACATTGCAGCATCGATTGGCTATCCCACCGACTTACTGCGCAGTAAAAGCTGGGACGAATTTGCCGGACCGGATGCGCCGCACATGGATTTTGTATTTACCGTATGTGACGATGCAGCAGGCCTGGTATGTCCGTTATGGCCAGGACACCCGGTTAACGCACACTGGAGCTTTGAAGACCCGGCTGCATTTACAGGCAATGCTGAACAAACACACCTGCATTTTTTAACGGTGTTCCACCAGATTCGTCATCATATCCAGCTGTTTGATGCCCTGCCATTTGCCACGCTGAGCCATGCTGCCCTGCAACAGGAAGCCAGTAATATTGCACGTGTGGTGGAGCTGGTTTAACGATGAATAACAGTTGTACCGTAGTGATTTATTATAATCCAGCCTGTGCTATTTCACGCCACACCCTTGCCCTGATCCGCAGTTGCGGTATCGAGCCAAGGGTAATTGACTGCTTAAAACGTCCGCCCAGCAGCTATTTACTGCAGGAGCTGATTGCCACTGCCGAGCTGAATGTGCGGGATTTTTTAAGCCATACCGCCCAGCCCTATTTGCAGTATTATCTGTCCAGCCCACGCTGGAGTGACCTGCAACTGATTGACCTGATGAGCCGCCACCCGGTGCTGATTAATGCGCCCATTGTGGTGAGTGAATTTGGCACCCGCCTGTGCCGCTCTGCCGAACAGGTACTGGACATTCTGCCTTGGTCGCAATTGCGCCATTTACAGCAGTTTGCCAATAACAGTGCCAACCAGGCGTTGTATGCCCTGTGCGAAGTGGGCCTTGGCTTAACAGCCGACTAGATAGATTGCAGACATATTCTTCCTCTCCGCAAATGCCGCTGCCTGTGTAACATCACGGGCAGCGCTGTTTATTAGGGCTAAACAAACTTGAAAAACAAGTGTGTTAAGCCATTTAAAACACAGCAATTTCGTCAATAAAAAAACAACAAAACTGCTGCCTTTTGTAGCTGTTGGCTGCTTGTTATTTTTAGGTGTCGTGGCATATTCAAAGAGTCAAATTTATCATCAGCAAATGGAGAAAATGATATGGCTGGATGGTACGAAATTTCTAAAAGCAGTGACGGACAATTTAAATTTGTATTAAAAGCGGGTAACAGCGAAGTTATTCTGACCAGCGAACTGTATAAAACCAAAGCCTCGGCTTTAAACGGCATTCAATCAGTACAAACCAACTCCCCGGAAGATGGCCAGTACGAAAAGAAAGTCTCCAAAAATGACAAGCCTTTCTTTAACCTGAAGGCCAAAAATCACCAGATTATTGGCAGCAGCCAGTTGTACTCCAGCGAAAGCGCACGCGATAACGGCATTGAGTCAGTGAAAAAGAATGGGCCGAGCGACAAGATTAAAGACTTGACGGTAGAAGCCTAAACGGCAGGATGGGAAAAGAGCGCTAAGGCGCTCTTTTTTGTTGAAAACAAAGTACTGGTGAACACTGTCAGGAAAAGCATCTCTTCCCCTGACAGCAACATCTGATCTAAACGTTTAAGCGCTATTACTCCTCGCCATCCAGGTACACATAACCACCGTGTGCGCCTAAATTACAGTCTGCACCTTCCACCGACAGTTCTACATCATCACCGGCATATTTTGCCAGGTCAGTAACCACCACGGTTTGCCAGGAAATCGCTTTCCACACCTGTCCATTGGAATTATATACCTTCCAGCCTTTCCATTGTGGATCACCAGTATAGAAGCGGCGGCGGTACAGCTCGGTAGACTTGGTCACGTCACGCACAATCACATCCACATAAGGTTGATCAGCAGGGCTATGCTGCGGGTCTTCCAGAATGGCAGCCCAATAGAATTTCAGCTGTGGATTGGTACTGTTCGGCACTTTGGCTTTTTGCGTTATCTTGGTGGCATGGTAGCCATTGTCACGGTCATTTATCTGGGCCGCATGTTTACCCACAATCACGGTTGGAATATCCGTAGCTATCGGGTCAAAACCGGGGTTCAGGATATACTTCTTGGTTGGAGTAAAGGCAGCGCCTGAGTTTCTCAGATAGGTAGACACAACCCAGTCAGAAAAGTCACCCTTCTCAAAACCAAGGTTTTTAAAGAAGTTCTGCCCTGTCAGCTTGAATGTACCGTAGGCAGCAAAGCCCACCTCCTTACTCAGTTTATGGCCGGATACGATCAGGATAATTTCATTACCGCTGGCACTACTGCCATCGACGTCAAAGGAGAAATCACCCGACGCAGGAATTGGATTTACCGCAATATCCTTGCCGTTTTGAATCACCCACAGGTAGTTGGTCGTGTTCTTGTTGCCAGCCGGAGACTTAAACTTGCCGCTTAAAGTCACTTTTTTCTGGTCTGGAACAGTAATTTCAACGTTTCCATTAAACTTCAGTACATGATTCTTTTTGTCAGGATCAGTCACTGTCAGGTTGGCAAAGTAGTCTTTTAAGTTACCGCTTTCCCAGTCGGCAATAATCTGGTCGTATTGTGCCGGAGCACCAAAGGTATCTTCGGTGTAATAGCCAATATTATCAAATACCACACCATAATCATTGGAATAGGCACCAAAGCCGGTTAATAGCTCCCAGTCATAGGTGACTTCGGTATTGGGATAATTGGAATCGTAAATACGGAAACGGGCATTGTCGGCATCATAACCAAACACCGTAACCGCATGGCGGAACTGGTTATTGTTGCCCCGCAGTGACAGGATAATTGGTTGCTGGGTTACAATCATCTGCGACAAAATCTGGTAACCGGTTTCAGTCTGGCTTGGGCCCTTAATCCGGTGCACACTGGCTACCTTTTTGGAGTACAGGGTATAGGTGTAGCTTAAGGCAGAACGCACCAGTTCATCATCCAGTGGCTGACCCTTGTCGCCATCCTGAGCGAAATCAAACAGTTTTTTCGGTTTTGCAAGGCTGAAATAATGCGAGGACAGCGAGGCAAAAGCCGCACAGTGCCCACCAAACTCATAAGAGCCAAAGTTGATATGCAGGATGGAGTCCTTGCCTACGCGGAACTTGGTATCCACCGCTGGCATATCAATGCCCAGCAAATTTACGATAATAGCCATAAACCTGGAGAAGTGAGAGGTTACAAAGGTAATGGTACCTTTGTCTTTATCTACCTTGGTTACTGCAACCGGACGATACATTTTGTGGGTTTCGTCCCAGTACACCACAATAGGGGAAATATCCCCGGCCAAACGTTTATCATAAGGGATGGTAATTTCTACCAGGTCTTCAAAATTGGCACGCCCAGGCTTGTTCACATGTGGAATAATCACCTTGGATACCAGCTTGA
>JASLIR010000221.1 GCA_030152125.1 Alkanindiges sp. | reverse complement strand
GCGGCTGCCCGCCACGCATGGCATTATTGATGATATGGCGTAAATCGGTCAGGGTTTCGGTAATCATATAATCCTTGTATTCCTGCCGCTTACTTTGCAAGGCTGTCAGCAATTGCGCACCAATATTGTCGTGCAAATCCCGGCCAATACGGCTGCGCTCCTGAATTGCCCCTTGCTCATACGCCTGCTTCGCCTGCAAGGCATACTGCAGCATGGAGTAAAGTTCTGTCGCCAAGGTGACATCCCTGAAGGCAAACAGGCGCCTGCCGCCAGCGGCATATTGCAAACTGACAGCGGATAACTCTTCCACGGCCGGAATTATAAGCATCACGCCTTCCTTCCTAACTTCCGGCTGCCGCGGCGAATACTCGTCGCTTGTATAGGATTCGACATGTAGTGCATCAAATACCTGTTTCAGGAACAGTTGCCATGCTTCCCCGCTATTTGTATGGCGTGCCGGCAAAGAAATGCTGACCACCTGCTGAAATAGTTTTCCCCGGTCTATGTGCTGGCGACGTGAAAAACGCCTTGCCAGCATGTCACGCAATGGCAGGTAAACAATAGCAATTGCCAGCAGGGAAATTGCAAATGCTGGCATCTGGTCAATGGCAGTCATCACGATAAGCATGGCATCCAGCACGACCAGTAAGAAAGCGCCCAGCAAATAGAACAGGATGCGAAACACCCACCCCTCCAGCTCAAACAGCTTATAACGAGCAACCCCCTGTACCACGCCCACATAAATCAGCAGGAAAAACAGGAATGCATAGCCCTGTGGCATGGCAGCAGTTATGCCAAACAGACTGGGTAAAACCACAACAAGAATGGGAATACCGGCACCCAATGCAATTGAAAGAGCAAACCAGCGTAGTGCAGCCTGGGCAACCGGGTCATACTTTGCCTTGCGGTATTGCAGCCAACTGAGCAATAACATTAAAGCCAAACTGATGAGCATGGGCACAAATGCCCCTACTGGCGGGCCGGAAAAGAACACTTTAAACATGTCACACAGCCACCAGCACAACATGCCAACCGTAAAAGCCAGTTGTATGTTTAAGGGAAGTAAACAGTTGGGGTAATTGGCAAACAGTAACACCAGCACAACACCAAACAGCATGGCCCCTGTATGGTTAAGATTAGACAGCAACTCAAATAATGGCGCAGGCAGGGCAATAACCCGTGTGCTGTAAATAGCAGCTGCAAACGCGGCAGCCATAATGCAGCAACCGGCAATAAACAGGATGAATGTGGTATAGCGCTTCTGGCTCATTCCCCATACCCAGCCACCAATTAAAAAGCTGCCGAGCCCTACCAGAATTTGCACCCAGAACACCAGTGGCAGACTGGACAATGGTCGTTGCGGTTTTACATCCAGAACAATACTGCTGCCATTGGAAAATTGCATATGCATTTGCGGCTGGCGCAGCATACTTGCCAGATCATGCTGGCGGGCAAAAAACTGCCTGCTTTGCTGATAACGTTCCAGTTGATCCGGGTCTTCCATTGCGTCCTGTTTAGCCAGTACTGCCACATGCTGCCCATCCGCACTGGCAATGGACTGGACCATCTGACCGCGCTGTACGCCCGGAACTGGCCTGCTTATCACATCAACCACAATATGTTCATTATCCAACGTCAGGCTAAAGCCAAACCACGGCTGGTAAAGTGCTGTACTTACCGCAATGAGTGTCAGGACTATTCCGGCCAGCAGAACACCCCACATGGCAACAAACGGTGTTTTTTGAATATATGACCGCATTCCCCAGCTACTCCGTTCATATATGCCCAACCAGTTGGTCAGATCATTATTTTTTCTAAAGCAATGAATGAATTGTATACTTAATCTAACGTTTTAAGATTGCTTGCCTGTTTTTTTCTTTTTATAACATGCGGGCAAAAACAAACCGCCAGATGGCGGTTTATTTTATGAATCAGTTACCCAGCGCTACTCAGGCAGCCGTTGAGGCCTTTTCAGCTGCATACTGTACATCGTAGTCAGCAAAGTCTACACCGGCCAGTCTTTGCTTCAGCTTTTTCAAAGACCATGGCCAGGCAGCAAAATTGCGGCCATTTTCATCCAGATAATAGCTCTTACAGCCGCCGCTGTTAAACACGGTGGTTTTCAGGTGCTTTTGTACCAGCTCGTTGTGTCTGGCAATCACATTTGGCTTGATGGTGAACTTGCTGATCTTGCGGTCACGCATCTGTACCAAACCATCCACAATATAATCCAGCTGTGCTTCAGCCAGACCAATAAAGGAGTCGTATACCAGTACATTTGGCCCCAGCATCAGGAAGGCATTCGGCACATCCTGAATACTGGTACCCAGGAAGGCTTCCGGGGAGCTGTTTTTCCACAGGTCAGCCAGCACCACACCCTGCTCGTTCTTCACACGTTTACCGATTGGCGGGTGCGATACCTCAAAACCGGTGCCCCAGATAATCACGTCCACTTCATGGCGCTCGCCATTGGAGGCAACAACGGTATTGCCTTCCACTTTTACTAGGCCATGCGGAATCAGCATGGTGTTATGCGCTTCCAGTGCCGGGTAATAGTTATTGGCGAACAATAAGCGCTTGCAGCCAATGGTAAAGTTAGGCGTTACATTTTTGCGCAGCACAGGGTCTTTAATCTGAACTTTCAGCACCTGCTTGGCCAGCTCACCCACCGGCTTTAATAGCGCCGGGTTGCGCAAGCCAAAGTTAATGGCATTCAGTGACAATGCCACACTCTTGCGCCAGTTCTTTTGAATGGCCGGATATTTGGCAACCAGGGACTTACTAAAGCTGCTTAATTGCATATCCGGTTTTGGCACTACCCATGGTGCGGTACGCTGGAATACATACAGCTCTTTGGCCAAAGGCTGGATTTGCGGCACAAACTGAATGGCCGATGCACCGGTACCAATCACTGCAATACGCTTGCCGGTTAAATCGTAATTGTGGTTCCACTTGGCAGAGTGGAAAGTTTCACCAGTAAAGGTATCCAGTCCCTCCAGACGTGGGGTCTGGGGTTCGGTAATCGGCCCCGTCGCAAAAATCACACTTTTGGACAAATAAGTACCGGAACTGGTTTGCAGTACCCACAGGTGCTTTTGCTCATCCCAGCTGGCATCCAGTAACTCGGTATTGAACTCAATCGCCGGTTTAACAGCAAACTGCTCACTCACCTCTTCCAGATAATTCAAGATTTCCGGTTGCTTGGCAAACAGGTGGCTCCATTTGGCACTGGGTGCAAAGGAGTAGGAATACAATGCGGATGGCACATCACAGCCACAACCCGGATAGGTATTTTCGCGCCATGTACCACCCACGCGGCTGGCTTTTTCAATAATTTTATAGTTGCTATAGCCTGCCTTGTTCAGGCGGATAGCTGCCGCAATACCGGAAATACCGGCGCCAACAATAAAGCTGTCGTAAATATGCTTATCAACTGCTGCTTTTCTGGCAGCAGCCCTTCTCGGCGTATTAGCCATGCTGTAACCCTTCGCTGAAAAATTTGTCTGCAAAATTATTTAAAGAACTGGTAGGAAAAACCCAGAAACTTCACATACGTGCTTGGTGACGTACGCTTCATCAACCAGAAGGATTTTGCATCAATTTGCGGGATGGTATACAGCTCGCCCTTGTCCAGGCGATCCAGCGTCAGCTTGGCCACCGAATCACTGGTGGTAAAGGCATAGTTCATCAGGGCATGGTCAGCCAGTTTGGAGTAACGCCCCGGAATACGGCCGTTCTTGATAATGTTGGTGGGTACCAGTGTCGGGCACAGCACGTTCACTTTAATCTTGAACTTGCGTAACTCGGCAGACAGGGTTTCCGACAATGCCAGCACCCCTGCTTTGGTCACGTTATAGGCAGTCATTTCCGGTGCTGCCGTATAGGAAGCAGCGGATGCCACGTTAATAATGGCACCGTAGCCCAATTTTTTCAGCTTGGGCACAAAATAATGGCAGCCATGAATCACGCCCCACAGGTTAATGTTCATGCACCATTGCCAGTCTTCCAGCGACAGCTCGTCAAACTTGCCACCCAGGCCCACACCGGCATTGTTAATCAGCAGTGTTACCGGATGCTGCATCAGCACTTCCGCTTGCTCCGACAGTTGCTCTACCTGGGCTTTATCGCCAACATCACACTGAAAAGCAAAGGCTTTGGCACCCAGGTCGTTAATCAGCTTTACGGTTTCTTCTGCCGCTGCCAGGTTAATATCCGCACATACCACAGTGCCGCCACGTTTTGCCAGTTCCAGCGCAAAGCTTCTGCCAATACCGCTACCGGCACCTGTTACTACGGCATACGCGTTACGGCTGCTTTGCTGTTTTTTACCAAATAAACTCATAATCAATCCGCATATAAATCAGGGGAAAGCCAGCAGCAACAAGCCACCGGCTGGATTGCTCCAATTAGGCTGCCTGTACTTTCGGCATAAATTCCTTGGTCAGATAGCGCGCCAATAAACCATCCTTACGGTTTAACAGCTTCTCTTTGTAATATTCCAGATAGGCAGAGGTATCATGGTCATTCGGGTGAAAGTCCGGACGTACATAATCGAATAAATGCGCAACCGTGCTGCCATATACGCCTTTTGTCGGCCCAAACAGCAGGCCAATACTGCGTGCACTGTCTTTCCAGAATGCAGGACTGATAATGTTGCTGGGCTTGCGCAAGAATGGAATCAGCATGCCACCCAGCGATACCAGACCAATAATGGTAAAGGTAGCCAGTGCAAAGCCCAGCATACGCAGGCCATAATTGCCGGACAGTATCTGGTATACGTCATAGGCAATGTCCTTGTGCTCGGACTCTTCCAGCATGTGCCACTGCCACATGGCCTTGGTCTTGTCGTCATCGGTAATCATGTCGAAGATATATTCATTCTTCATCATGTACTCGGCCAGCACTGCAGTAAAATGCTCAATGCCTGCCATCAGCGACAACTTCAAAGGCTGTGGGAATTTCAGGAAACCATAATCAAATACATTTTTGGCCAGAAAACGGTACAGGGTCACCGGAAAGTCGTTCTGTTTAAGAATCTCGTTCCATTCGTTATGTACTTTGGAATGAATCGCTTCCTGACCGATCAATGCTGTTACACGCTGCTTCAATATAGGATCAGTAATAAAATCGCGGTGATAGCGTGCAGTTTCAATCACCAGGTCTTCACCAAAGGTCAGGAAAATCGATAGCGCCTCAAAGTAAGCGGATGCAAGCTCGGTATTCTGATAGAACTTGTCGTTTAACTCTTTGGCATCAAACTTGAAATTAAAGTGACGGATAGGAATTGGCGCTTTGTCGCCAATATTCTGAACCTTAGCTTGTCCTTTAAGCTTCAATTTACCGGAAAGTATATTTTGCAGGGAAGTAGCAATCATGATGACACCTGTTGCCGAGTTATTTAACCTGACCTTATCGCAGCGGGTGATTTACATAAAATCAACATGCAAGCAGGATTAAATAAATTAAAAAATAAATATGAAAAAAATGGACTTCTATTCAACCCATATAGTCCACATAAAACCGCTAAAAATTGACTACATGTTCAGTTTAATCAAAAAAGACAGGATGCTCTTTGGCAAAATTTGCCTGATCGAATGGCAAAAATTGACATATTGCTATGTCAGTACTACATGTTTTTATCATTAAAGACACTCGCCTTACATCGCATCCACACCATCACAAATTAAATTTTTTACAATTAAAATCAATCAAATAAATAAAATATTTTTTCCTGAACGTTATAAATATACACTTTCTTTTTGGCTTAAGCAGTTATCATCACGGCCTACACTGCTAATTTAAACTCATGCCTGAGTTTTAAGCGCTGCAATTCAAAAACAGCCAGACAAAGAATTTAAATAGGCAATACTGGCAAAAAACATCAGTAGTTATGGAATAATATGCAAGTTTATTATTTTCGCACCCTTGATGGCATGGCGACTTAAAACCATCGTTATAATAAAAAGCGCCGTTTTTAATAGGTAATTCCCACCTGCTTATTATATGGCAGCCACCGCGATTCAGGCTGCTTAGGCCTGTCCCGTGAAGCCATCAAAAGCCTTAGATCCAGCGCCTTGCCAACGCCTCGCCAGCAATAGCCCAACAGTTACATTTGTATAAACCCCAAAGCTCCCAATTCGTTGTATATCATAACTTCACAATCAGTATCGCATGGCCAGCACACCGCCAGACCATTGCTTATAAATGAAAAGTTTCAAGAGGGAGAATAGAACATGTCAACCGCATCCAAGTGTCCCTTCCACCATACTTCCGGCTCAGGAACGTCCAATCAGGACTGGTGGCCCAAAGCGCTCAATCTCAAAATCCTGCACCAGCACTCCTCCAGCTCCAACCCTTTAAATAACTTTAATTATAAGGAAGCCTTTAACAGCCTTGACCTTGCTGCTGTTAAAAAGGATCTGCATGCGCTGATGACGGATTCACAAGACTGGTGGCCAGCAGACTTTGGTCATTATGGCCCGTTGTTTATCCGTATGGCATGGCACAGTGCTGGTACCTACCGCATTGCCGATGGCCGTGGTGGCGCTGGTGCTGGGCAGCAGCGTTTTGCGCCACTCAACAGCTGGCCAGATAATGGCAACCTGGACAAAGCCCGCCGTCTGCTATGGCCGATCAAACAAAAGTATGGCAACAAGATCTCCTGGGCGGACCTGATGATTTTAACCGGTAACGTGGCACTGGAGTCCATGGGCTTTAAAACCTTTGGCTTTGCAGGTGGCCGTCCGGATGTATGGGAACCGGACACAGATGTGTACTGGGGTACCGAAACTACCTGGTTAGGTGGCGACAAGCGTTATTCTGGCGAACGTGACCTGGAAAACCCG
>JASLIR010000214.1 GCA_030152125.1 Alkanindiges sp. | reverse complement strand
GAACTGTTTGATACCGACAGTATTTCCGGTGGCACCTTTACCTTCAATAATAAAAATGCCGGCTCTAACAAGACAGTGAGTGTCTCCGCTGTGAGCATTGATGATGGTAATGGTGGCAACAATTACAACGTGACCTACGATATCAATAGCGGTAGCTATATTGATCCGGCACTGCTCAGCATTAGCAGCAGCAGTGTGATCAAAACCTATGACGGTACCACTTCTGCGAAGGGTACAGCGATTGTCACTGATGGTGTGCTTTTCGGTACGGATAGCATGAGCGGTGGCACATTTGCCTTTACCGACAAAAATGCAGGCAGTGGCGACAAGATAGTGGCTGTGTCCGGTGTAAGCATTAATGATGGTAACAATGGCGATAACTATCTGCTTAGCTATGAAAACAATACGGACAGCACCATTAACAAGGCATTGCTAACCATTAGCGCGGTGGCGGACAGCAAGGTCTATGACGGCAAACTGACATCTATTGCCAAGCCGGTGGTGGTAGGTCGCCAGCGTGGTGACAGTATTGCCGGGTTGACCCAGTCTTATCTGGACAAGAATGCCGGTACTGGCAAAACCATTGCGGTGGATGGCAGCTATAGCATCCGTGATGGCAATGGTGGTAATAACTACGATGTGGTACTGGTTAACAGTATTGCCGGGGTGATTACACCGAAAGCCCTGACCATTAGCACGGTGGCCAATAGCAAAGTGTATGACGGTGGGCTAACGTCAGCCAATAAACCGCTCGTCAGCGGCTTGTTATCGGGCGACCGGGTAACCGGCCTGTTCCAGCAGTATGAGACCAAGACGGTGGGTAGCGGCAAAAAGCTACTCATTAAAAATGGTTATGTAGTGCAGGACGGTAACGGCGGCCACAATTACAGCCTGACCGAAGTAAGTGGCAATGACGGCGTGATTACCGTGCATTGATAGATTGTTAAGAAAAACCCGCACAAGTTGCGGGTTTTTTTACGCCTGCTATCAAATGGTGGTGGGGCTGTTATCAGAAAAATTTCTATGAAAATTCAGGTGCTTAATTTCAACCTTTAATCATGTCTTAACTTGTTTTTTACTGGCTGAGGTTGCAGAATCGGACTGATTTTACGTTTTAAAATAATTATTTTTATCATCACGTATAGTTTGGGGAAACTGGGATGAATCGTGCATATAAACTGGTATGGAATACCGTATCAAACAGTTGGGTTGTGGCCAGTGAACTGGCTAAAAGCGGCAAAAAATCTTCGGGGAAAGCCTTAAAGCTGGCTGTATTGCTATCGGCAGCGGTTACAGGTGGGGTTGCGTATGGCGCTGTTGGCAATAACACCCTGCCCAGCGGAGATAATGTGATAGTAGGCTCGGCCAGTTTGGACCGTAGTGTGGCAAATCAGCTGACGGTCAACCAGCAAAGTGCGTATGTGCAAACCCTGTGGCAAGACTTTAGTGTTGGCAAGGATGCCAAGGTTATTTTTAACCAGCCGGATGCCAACAGTGTGGCGATGAACACCGTGATTGGCCAGAATGTCAGCGAAATTTTTGGTCAGGTGCAGGCCAACGGTAAATTTTACCTGACCAATGCCCAAGGCATTATTTTTGGTGCAGGCAGCCAGGTGAATGCGGCTGCCATTGTGGCGGCCGTACCTGGCTTTGTTTCTTCCAGCAACGATGGCAGCAGTATCACCATGCGCAGCAATCAGGGTGCCAGCATTAGCAACTATGGCACGCTGACGGCAACGGCAGGGGATGTGATATTGCTGGCTGATAACGTGATTAATGCGGGAACGATCAGCGCCAGTGGTGGTGATGTCAACCTGATGAACGTGCGGGAAGCCCACCTGCAAAATGGTGTGCTCAGTATAACCACGCCAAGCATACACAGCGGGTTTATCAGCAATAGCGGCAGCATCCAGGCTACGCAGCTAAGCAGCGTGGGCGGCAAAATTCTGCTGACTGGGGATACCAGCCAGACAGCCAGCAGCATTAGCCTTGCCGGTACGCTGACCGCGGACAACAGCATGACGGCCACAGGCAAAACCATCAGTATTGGCAGTGTCCTGAGCAGTAACGGCAACACCAGCCTGAGTGCTGCCGACAATATTAATATTGATGCCGATCTGACCATTGGGGCCGATAAAATCCTGACACTGACCTATGGTAGCGATACGGGTGAAGGCTATTTCCTGGACCATGCTGCCAAAGTCAATTTAAGTGGTGCTTCAGCCGGTTTTAGCGTCAACGGCAATAGCTATACAATTATTGATAATGTGAATGAATTGCAGGCGATCGGTAGCAACCTGACTGGCCGCTATGTGCTGGGCAGTGATATTGATGCCAGTGCAACCAGTAGCTGGAATGGTGGTGCCGGTTTTGCCCCGGTGGGCAGTGCTGCTGCAAGATTTAGCGGGGTACTGGATGGTTTGGGGCATGCGGTGAATGGCCTGACCATTAACCGCCCGTCAACAGACAGGGTTGGGCTGTTTTCTTATGGGCAAAACAGCACCATCCAGAATATCGGGCTGACCAATGCCAGTATTACCGGCAATAATTTTACCGGTGGCCTGTTTGGAAGTTATCTGAATAATAGCGGTAGCAGTGGCATTTTTAACAGTTATATAACTGGTATGGTGAGTGGCGGCGGCGGTGTCGATGTAGGTGGTTTTGTGGGACGCTGGGATGTAAGTGCGGGTTCCACAGGTATGCTTGGCAACAGTTATTCTACAGCCACCATTCAGGCTGCCGGCATTGCCGGGGGGCTGGTTGGTTACATGATTGCCAATAGCGGTACCCTTGCTATCACTGACACATACGCCACTGGTGGAGTGAGTGCTGGTTTCAATGGGGGTGGTCTGGTAGGTATAAGTAGCGCATCCACGATCAGTTACAGCTACTGGGATACCACCAGCACAGGACGTGGCAGTGCTGTTGGTAGTAATACCGGAAGTACTTTAACCAATTTGGTGGGGCTGCCGGGCAGCCAGTTAAAAAACCTGAGCAGTTTTGCTGCTTGGGGCAACAGAATTGATGCCGAAGGCGGTACAGGCAGCGTATGGCGTATGTATGAGGGCGATACAGCACCACTGCTGCGCAGCTTCCTCAAGCAAACCTGGGCAAGCACTGCGGACGGCAGCAAAACTTATGATGGTACTACCGCCATCAGCAGCAGCCATGTACAGGCCAATCCGTTAGACGTATTGCAGGGTACAGCGGTATATGTGACTGATTCGCGGAATGCAGGTAACCAGACGATTAATATCCGTGGGTTGTATTCGAACCAGCAGGGCTATGACCTGATTGTAAATAAGGGCACGGCAAGTATTGCCAAGGCAGCGCTGTCTATTGGCACAGGTGATGTGACCAAAACCTATGATGCCACCACCATTGCAGCAGGCACAGCAGTCGTTAATACCGGGACACTGTATGCTACAGACAGTTTAAGCGGCGGTACCTTCATCTTTGACAATAAAAATGCCGGCACAGGCAAAACCGTAAGCGTATCCGGCGTAACCATCAATGATGGCAACAGTGGCGGCAACTACAATGTGACCTATACTGATAACACCACCAGCACGATTAACAAAGCCGGGTTGAGCATTACGTCTACTGATGTAACCAAAACCTATGATGGCACACGCAATGCGGTTGCCATCATAGGTTTTGGTTACATCAGTAGCCGTAATGCTCAAACCGGCTTTGTTAATCGTGCTGGTGGTGTTATCAGTATAGGTAAGATTGTAGTTGCCGCCACTGTTGCCATCATTGATGGTTA
>JASLIR010000156.1 GCA_030152125.1 Alkanindiges sp. | reverse complement strand
CGGCTTCCTGTGTCTGTACACAAAGTTCAGTGGTTTGACTATACTGAATGAGAGATAAAAAATAAGCGTGTACTTTTACACGCTTATTTTATTTAAAGCCGGAACCATGGCTGGTTGGCCCTTAGCGGTGATTAGTTGGTTGGTGGCTGCCAGTCAATAACCCAGGCACTTTTGGCATTAATACTAGGGTCTTTGGCGACCTGATTACGCAAGGCATCCGCCGCAGTACGGCCTTTTTCCGGCCCCACCATCACACGAATCCCTTTGGAAGTCTGGCTGGTTTTTACCTTATAGCCCTTGGCGCGTAAATCAGCCACCATAGCATCTGCATTGGCTTGGGTGGCTGCAATGGCGATTTGCACCATCCACGGCTTGTTGTCGCCTTCCAGAATCGCGCGGCCACGCTCTTCCTCAAGTTTATGCCTGGCGTCTTTCAAGTCTTTATCGGGGCCGCTGCTTTTGGCTTGATCAGCATTTTTCTTGTCTGCCTCTGCTTTCTTTTTAGCCGCTAAGTCAGCCTCTTTGCTTTTGGCTTCTTCTTCCGCTTTTTTCCGGGCTGACAATTTTTCTGCTTTGGCTTTGGCTTCATCATCAGCCTTCTGTTTGGCAGCTAGTTTAGCCTCATCTTCAACCTGTTTCTTTTTAGCTTCAGCATCGGCTTTCTTTTTAGCAGCCAGCTCTTCAGCTTTTTGCTTTTCAGCTAAAACCTGCTGCTCCTTTTCTTTCTTGCGGTCTGCTTCGGCCTGCTTTTTTGCGGCCAATGCTTCGGCTTTGGCGTCAGCTTCCTGTTTGGCTTTTTGCTTGGCAGCTAATTTAGCGTCTTCTTCAGCCTGTTTCTTTTTGGCTTCGGCATCGGCTTTTTTCCTCGCCTCTAAAGCCTTGGCCTCTTTCTCACGCTTATCGGCCTGTGCTTTTTGCAGTGCCTCTTTTTCGGTACGGGCACGGTCTGCCTTGTCACGGGCAGCTAATGCCTGCTTCTCTGCATCAGCACTGGCCTCTCTGGCCGCATCAGCACGGATATTGGCCTGAGCTGCCAGGCGTTCAATCTCTTCGCGTTGCGCCTTGGCTTTTTGTGCAGCATCATCATCAATCAGTTCAGGCGCAAGGGAGTCCGAACTTTCCTGCTGCGAATCCAGCCTGGCCTGGCGCTTGGCCAGCTGTGCTGCATATTCTTCCGCTGCACGCCGTGCCGCATCTGCTTCGGCCTGTTGCTGGCGTGCCAGAAATTCGGCAGAACGTGCTTCCTGCTCAGCTACACTTTTTTCACGCTGCTTGCGCTGCTCTTCCAGCAAGCGCTGCTCGGTTTCAACATCTATCGCCAGCGGCTGCAGACGCACAGGGTCCAGCGGATCGGTAGATTGTGGGTTAGCTACCGGCGTCTGTTGCTGCGCCGTCTGGGTTTGCACAGGATCATTCGGGTATAAGGCTTCCTGACCCTGCCCTTTAAGGAGCAGGGCTGCCAGTAACGCACCACCGCTTAGTAAAACAACGCCACCCATCCAACGTTGTTTGTTATTCATTGCCATGATGCAAAAGCCCCCAAACTGCTTCCAATGTATGAAAAGAACCACAAACCAGTACAATATCCTGTGATTGACTGGATGCCAGCGCCGCATCAAATGCCTGCGCCACACTGGCATATTCATGTACATTTAAACCATGAACTGCATCGCGTAATTGTTGCAAAGGTGCTGCCCGCAGCACCGACATGCTGGCAATATGCCAAGAATATACAGATTTAGTTAATTGACTGACAACATTTTTAATGTCTTTATCACCCAGCATGGAAAATACTGCGTGAACGTGCCCCATACTAGCAGATTGGTTGGCACGGAATTGTGCCAACTGGTCTAACAAGAATGTTACACCGTGTTCATTATGTGCAACATCCAGAATAACGGTTCGGCTCTTTACTGTACGCACTTCAAAACGTCCGGCAATGTAAGCTTTTTCAAGCGCCTGGCTGATAGAAGCAACAGTTACGGGCAGTTTGGCTGTCAATGCCAATGCTGCTGTTATGGCAGCTGCTACATTAACCGCTGCCAGCTTTGGTTGAGGCAGGTTCAGCGTACAGCCAGCCGCCGCATATTCAAATAGAGGCTCGCCATTGGCCGCCTGATACTGCTGCCAGGCATAATCCTGCCCGGCCATCAACAGCTTACAGCCCAGGCTTGCGACCCGGCTTAAAATAGCTTGCGGTACTTCGGCTGCACCAAACACCACGGGTATGCCCGCACGCATGATCCCCGCTTTTTCAAAGGCAATTTTCTCAATGGTGTCGCCCAGCCAGTCCACATGGTCCAGGCCAATATTGGTAATGACTGCCACATCGGGGTCAATCAGGTTTACCACATCCAGGCGGCCACCCAGGCCAACCTCCAGCACCCACACATCGCAATCAGCCTGTTTAAATAGCAGAAACGCCGCCAGTGTGGTTGCTTCAAAAAATGACAGGGATAAACCACAGGCAATACGGGCTTCTTCTACCTGAACAAAGGCAGCAATCAGGGTGCGGTCATCAACCTCCACCCCGTTAATTTTAATGCGTTCGTTAAAGCGATAGATGTGCGGGGATTGATAAAGCGCTACCTTGTAGCCTTCAGCCTGATAAATGGCAGACAACACCGTGGTGGTAGAACCCTTGCCATTGGTGCCTGCTACCGTGACCACCTGCGCAGCAGGTTTAAGGACATCCAGCCAGGCTGCAATCGGTTGAACACGTTCCAGGCCAAGATCAATGGCGGAGGTATGAATACTGCCCCAGTAGTTCAGCCACTCCAGTAAACTGGAAGTGGCTGTGGGTATGACAACAGGTGTAGCTGAATACGGCGACATAAAATAAGCAAAAGCCTTTATTTAGAACTTTTATAGTTAAGGTAAATTCATCAGCTTGGCGATCAGCCGCTGAATCGTGTCTTTTAAGGCATGGCGGTGCACAATCTGGTCAATCACCCCATGCTCTAGCAGGAACTCGGCACGCTGGAACGGCTCTTGCAGTACCTCACGCACGGTTTGTTCAATCACGCGTTTGCCGGCAAAACCAACCATGGCTTTAGGCTCAGCCAGGTGAATATCACCCAGCATGGCTAATGATGCCGTAACACCACCATACACCGGATGAGTCATTACCACGATGTAAGGCAAACGCGCCTGTTTCAGTTTTTCTGCAGCAGCGGCGGTACGCGCCATTTGCATCAGCGAAATCATACCTTCCTGCATACGCGCGCCGCCGGAAGCCGCAAAACAGATTAAGGGTTGCTGCAGGCTTATCGCGGTTTCCGCTGCCAGTACAAAACGGTCACCCACCACCGAGCCCATGGAACCACCCATAAACTCGAACTCAAAGGCACAGGCCACCATGGGAATGGCACCTACTACACCCTGCATCACAATCAGCGCTTCGCTTTCATTGGTTTGCTTTTGGGCTTTGGTCACGCGCTCGGGGTAAGGCTGGCTGTCCACAAAGCCCAAAGGGTCCTTGGTAGTAAATTCCTCGCCCAGCTCGGCTTCCACCTGATCAAAAAACCAGTTCAGGCGATCCCGCGCCTTCATGCGCAAATGTTCATCACATTGCGGGCATACATAGGCATTAAATGCCATGGCTGTGCGGGTCACTACCGAATGACACTCCGGGCACTCAATGGTCGGCTCGGTATGCAGTGACATCGGGCCCTGAGGCTCATCACGCACGGTAACACCGGGCACGTCTCGCTGTAACCAGGGTGTCGGGTTTGCTTTTTCAAATAAGGGTGGTGTTGTTTTTGTACTCATACCAACTCATCGAGCGCGGCCCGAAGCTCCTTGATTTTTGCCACTGCCAATCCATGTGCCTCTTCCGCAGGCACTTCACCAAACGGCTTAACCAGTACTGTTCCTACAATCACGCCATCCGCCACACTACCCATCTGCTTGGCAGTTTCTGCATCACGAATACCAAAACCCACGCCCACCGGCAGGCTGGTCTGCGCTTTTACCTTGGCAATACGCTGTGCGGCTTCGGTGGTATCCAGTGCGCTGGAACCGGTTACCCCTTTTAGCGATACATAATAGATAAAGCCACGCGATTGTTTAATGACATGCTGGATACGCGCATCGGTTGTGGTTGGTGCCAGCAGGAAAATAGGATCAAGCTCATATTTTTTTAATACAACATCCAGCTCAACGGCTTCTTCCGGGGGCAAGTCTACCAGCAACAAGCCATCTACACCTGCATCACTGGCCTGCCTGGCAAACGATTCATAACCAATAATTTCCAGCGGGTTTAAATACCCCATCAGTACTACCGGGGTATTTGCATCAGTCTGGCGGAACTCGGACACCATGCGCAAGGCATCCAGTGTATTGGTGCCACCCGCCAAGGCCCGTTCAGCAGCCAGGGCGATTACCGGGCCATCTGCCATCGGGTCAGAAAATGGCATGCCCAGCTCAATCACATCCACACCGGCCTTTACCAGATCATGCAGCAAAGGCACTGTTACTGCTGGTGCAGGATCACCCGCCATCACATAGGAAATTAATGCTTTACGGTTGTTCTGTTTTAATTCGGCAAAACGGGTGGCTAAACGCGACATAACTTACTCCATACTGAATGGTGATTTTAGCCTGAAACTGGAAATTTCAACAATGGATACAACCAGATTAGATGTGGGTATTCGTGTAATAGTTAGCTATTTCAAGATATCGGATATGCTTGCCATCTTTTTTGATGAGCGATTTGATACTGCAGCCTAGGCAAGCATAAACATTAGCCCTAAAATGGGCGGTTTTCTGCCCAGCAACTATTCCCCTAATGAGCCATCCTACCGAACGCGCCAGTGCGCTTTTGCCTTTGTTATTGTTTTTAGCCCTCTTTTTAGGCAGTGGTATTTATCACACCATCATTGGTACCGAATTCGCCTTTTACCAGCTTAAGGCACCCGTAGCGGCCATTCCTGCCATTGTGCTGGCTGTGCTGCTTAATCGCCAGCATATTAACGACAGTATCGAGCGCTTTTTGCATGGTGCCGGACACCCCAACATTATTTTAATGTGTATGGTGTTTATGCTGGCCGGGGCATTTGCCGAAGTCAGTAAAAGCGCTGGTAGCGTGGATGCTACTGTCCAGCTGGGCTTACAGTTTATTCCGGCAGATTTTATCGTCCCCGCCTTGTTTATTGTATCGGCCTTTATTGCCACCGCCATGGGCACATCCATGGGTACCATTGCTGCCTGTGCCCCCATTGCCATTGGTTTTGCCGGCGCAGCCAGCATCAACCCGGTGTTTGCACTGGGGGCTGTGGTCAGTGGTGCCATGTTTGGTGATAATTTATCAATGATTTCAGACACCACCATTGCTGCCACCCGCAGCCAGGGTGTGTCCTTGCGGGACAAGTTTAAGGTAAATTTCTGGATCGCAGTTCCCGCATCTGCCCTCACATTAGTTGCCTATTTTATTTTTGCAGGTGACTCACACCATATCAGTACCCAGCCACAATCGGCATGGCTGGTATTACCTTATGTAGCGGTGTTCCTGCTGGCATTTACCGGCCTGCATGTACTGGCCACGTTAACCATTGGTGTGGTGCTGGCTGGCATTGTCGGTTTGTCAATTGCACCAGACTACAACCTGACCAGCCTGAACAATGCCATTTATGATGGTTTTGTCAGTTTATTTGAAATCATGCTGCTATCCATGATGATTGCCGGCCTGTCACAACTAATGCAGGATCAGGGCGGTACACAATGGCTGATCCAGCGTATTCGCCGCATCAGCCAGCACTTGCGTTTAAAAGCCCAGCGCGCCGGTGAGTTCACCATCAGCTTCCTAGTCATTCTGGCCAATATTTTTGTGGCCAACAATACCGTAGCCATTGTAATTACCGGTGAAATAGCCAAAGAAATTGCATACGAAAACCAGGTCGATCCACGCCGTTCAGCCAGCTATCTGGATATTTTTTCCTGTGTGGTACAGGGTCTAATCCCTTATGGCGCACAAATTTTGTTAGCCAGCTCACTGGCAAAAATATCCCCGCTGGATCTGGCTGGCGCGGTATTTTACTGCTGGGCACTGGGGCTAGTTGCAGTTATCAGTATTGTTGCGGGCTACCCCAGATTAAAACCCTACCAGCAGCCCAGCCACAATTAAGCCCCACCCTCACTTACCCAAATACAGTACCTGCTGGATGGCTTTTAAGCCTTCTAGCGAGCTCATTGCCACACTCAAGCCACCGCGTGGTGGTAAATCTGTATTTCTGGGATTAATACGGATCAGGCTGGGTGCAAACTCCTCACTAAACATCCGTACCGTCGGCACGGCAATACCCGCCCCTAGTTCAATCACCAAAGGCCGCTTGACCTGCCTTAACCATGCAGCCAGACGCTGCTCCTGTGCATCACTACGCTGGGACAGCCAGCCATTATCCCCAAACATCAGGATATTCGGGCGCGCCAGGCCATTGCAGCGAGGGCATGTCGGCAAGGCATCCTGAAAATGACAGCTCTCTTCATCCACAAGCGGGTTTACCACATCTGCCAACCATAAGGCATAGCTACAGGGCTGCATACACTGCATATGATGAATCGAACCATGGCATTCATACACCTGCTCATCTGCAAAGCCAGCCCTTTGAAAATGCCCATCCACATTGGAGGTAAATACAAAGCTGCCTTGCGGAAAACGTTGAGCTAACTGGCGCAGAATGTGAAAGCCCTGATGTGGCATGGTTTGACGGTATAAATTCAGGCGATGACCATAAAAGCCCCATGCGAGTTTGGGCTGGCGGAGAAACGCAGCCGGATTGGCAATCTGGGTAAAATCCAGACGCTGCCTGCCCAGTGCCGGATAGGCTTTCCACATCCCTTCATTGCCACGGAAGTCCGGCAGGCCGGAATCCACGCCCATACCTGCACCGGCAGTAATTAACAGGCCATCGGCCTGCTGAAACAAATCACGGATTTTTTGCGATTGTTCTAATGTAAGCATGATTATTCTCTTTGAACCTTATAAACAAATGTAGTGTCTTTTACTTTGCAGCCGAAAGTGTCAAAATATGCACCCTTCAAAATTGCCGCAAGGTTCGAAAGATACAATGAGTCAGGACATGTGGTCAAAAGTTGATGACTATTTAGAACATTTATTGATCGAACATGATCCAGTGCTGGACTATGCCTTGCAAGCCACCACAGAAGCAGGCCTGCCACCGCATCTGGCGGTTTCCGCGTCCCAAGGTAAATTCCTGCAAATGCTGCTGCAAATTCAGGGCGCAAAGAAGGTACTGGAAATTGGTACACTGGCTGGTTACAGCACTATCTGGCTGGCACGCGGATTACCTGAAGACGGCTATCTGGTGAGCCTGGAAGCAGTGCCCAGTAATGTGACGATTGCGCGCCGCAACATTGAACATGCCGGGCTATCGCATCAAGTGGACATTCGTGCTGGTAAGGCACTGGATACCCTGCCCGGCGTTGAAGCAGAAGGCTTTGCGCCCTTCGACTTTATTTTTATTGATGCTGATAAATCCGGCTACAAGGACTATGTGGACTGGGCCTTAAGACTGTCCCGCCCCGGCACAATATGGATTATGGATAATGTGATTCGGGGTGGTGGCATTGTGGACATGCA
>JASLIR010000103.1 GCA_030152125.1 Alkanindiges sp. | reverse complement strand
TATCAATTTTGATGCCGCTTTTGCTGAAAACATGACCCGCCTGCAACAGGAAGCACAAGCTGCTACTGCCGGTAACGCCTAATCCGCGTTTAGCAGGGTGAAAAACCACGCTTCGGCGTGGTTTTTTTTATGGCTATAGCTATAGTAGAACCACAGCAAAAATCGTCTTCGCTTTTGATGGGCTTTGGAGGCTTCGCCCCATATACGCCAACTTATTGTTTTAATCTATAAAATACCAATATTTGTATGCGTTATTGGGAGTTCGAGGGCGACAGCCCTGAGCATATAGCTAAGGTTTTGTACAGGCAAAAAAAACCAGTGTAAAAAACACTGGGGAGTAAAATCGCAATACCGTAATATGACAAGCCTAATATCTGCCCGTAATCGCTATGATAAAAAAGATGTCTGTCTTCATACAGACATCTATAGCTATACGTATAAGCCTGTATAGTTTATTCGTGTGCGTTATCGTCTGGTGGTACTTCGGTAATACGGCCACCCTGTGCCAGAAAACGCTCCAGCTCCGCTTCCAACTGATCGCGGATAGACTGCTTGGCAGTTACCGTCAGGCTTTCCGCTTCGGCCAGGTCAGCATCGCTTAGGCTACCGCCACCACCGCCACCGCCTTCACCATCATCCGCACCACCTTTTTCGGCAGCAACGGCTTCAGCCTCATCAACCTCGCCGGTATCGGCTGAATCGTCAGTGGTTCCTTCATAATCGTCTTCGTGATCTATACTCATCACCGTACCCCTACTACGTTTTGGCTTGTCCAAAGCACTGCGCGCAGGTGTAACAAGAGACACATCCCACGTCGCGGACTCAAATTCTATTCAGGTGTTTGAGCTGCTTTATTTGCGCTAACTCTACCAAGCTCTGTGCCATTACGCTAGTGGCTTATGTGTATCTAAAGTCAGGTTTTTAACAAAGTTGTACGCTTTTTAGCTGAATGCATATCTGGTATGTTTCAGTGACTTACGTCCGCTGGCCTGTTCGTTGAACCATTGTAATAAAACCGGCCTGCGCCCCACCTGATACATGCCCTCATTTTTTAACCACTGCAAGGGACGCAAGGTACTGCTTTGCAACCAGCCCAGCATGGATAAACCATGCATCATGGCACTGTTATCGGCACGCCGTGCCACCTCATAACGGTTCAGGCTTTGCCAGCTGGCCCATAAACCGCGGTTGGCATCCTGCATCACGCTATCCACCAGCAAAGCGGCATCCAGACAACCCAGGTTCACCCCCTGGCCTGCCATCGGGTGTACCACATGTGCTGCATCACCAATTAAAGCCAGATGTGGTTCTACGTAACGCTGCGCCTGCCTGGCTTTTAAGGGGAATTTGGCACGCGATACCACCTGCTGAACATTGCCCAGCATATGGCCACTGGCGCGGTGAATGGCGATGAGAAAATCCGCATCACTTAAAGCTGCCAGTTCCAGTGCATCCTGTTCCGGCAACGTCCATACCACCGATTGCCAGTGGCCGGACTCACTGTCATCCAGGTCTACCATCGGTAAAAATGCCAATGGCCCGGTAGGTAAAAATACCTGCCGTGCTACCTGCTGGTGTGGCAATTCGGTACGGATAGCACAACTGATGGCAATTTGCTGGTAGTCCAGCTCATCGCAGCCAATACCTGCCGACTGGCGTACAAAGGAGTTGGCACCATCCGCCCCTACCAGCAGGCTGGTATTAAGCTGGCTGCCATCTTCCAGTGTCACTTGCCAGTAATCGCTATAACGCTCTATGCGCTTCACCTTCACCCTGCTACGGTAGTGTTCGCCCAACTGCTGTTGCAGTTGCGCCTGAATACCCAACCCCAGTACGCTGGGCTCTACCATGCTGCCCATCATCTCAGGCTGTAGTGCACCCTGCTGTGCTGCATCCACTACACCAAAATCCAGTTGCCCATAGCCATCCCGCGCCCATACCTGCATGCCCACATAATCAGCCTTGCGCTGAATGTGCCGCCATACCCCGGCATGCTGTAACAGGTTAATGGTAGCCGGGCTTAAAGCCAGTACCCGTGGGTCACGCTGTGCCAGAATGGCAGCATCCAGCTCGGGGGCAGCATCCAGCACCAGCGGCTGTACGCCAGCTTTGGCAAACAGCAAGGCACATAAGCCGCCCACTAGCCCGCCACCAACAACAATTACCGGATGAACCTGCGTCATACTTTTAATCCCATGGCAAAGGTGGCTACCAGCTGCTTGGCACCCGGAATCACATCAAAGGCCACCAGCCCCATATTACGTGCCAGTTTAAGCACAATATTCTGGTTGGAAAAACCGCGCACCACACTGTCGCAGAAGAAAATCACCCGCTTCTGGTCTTGCAAGCGTGCCTGTTCATAGGCTTTTAACTGGCTTTGATTACCTAAATCCTGTTGTTGCTGCTGTTGCGTGGCCAGCATATTACTGAGCACATGCGCATCGCGCATACACAGGTTAAAGCCCTGACCAGCTACCGGATGCAGGGTATGTGCGGCATTGCCCATCAGCACCACCCGCCCGCTAACCTGCTGGTGTGCCAATACTTGTGATAAGGGATAAGCCCCACGTGTACCACTTTTTACAAACTCACCAGCCCGGTTACCATAGGTCTGCTGCAGGGCATCCAGAAAACGCTGGTCATTCTGCTCACCCAGCCAGTCCTGTTCGGTACCTGCCGGTACTGTCCATACTACCGAGCGGCGATAGTCACCCGGCAAGGGCAATAGGGCCAGCGGGCCAAACTCGCTAAAACGCTCAAAAGCTACCTGCTCATGCGCTTTGGATGTTTGCACCGTGCTCACAATCGCCACCTGTGCATAGTCACGTACATCTGCGCCAATACCCAAGGCTTGGCGACAGAAGGAATCGCGGCCATCTGCCGCAATTAACAGGCTGGACTGGAAATTCAGGCTGGTTTCGCCATGCCTGGCTTCAATGCTGACCTGCTGTTCATCCTGCTTAAGTGAAATTACCTGTACACCATCAATCAGCTCAATCAGCGGCTGTGCACGCACCGCTGCCAGCAATACGCGGCCCAGCCAGGCGTTTTCAATCACCTGACCAAAGCTTTCAATATTTTCCTCAGCGGCTTTTAAACGTGCCTTGCCAAAACTACCCTGCTCACTAATATTCACTTGCAGAATCGGCGTAGCGTACTGTTGTAACTTGTCCCAGATGCCCAGCTCGCTGTATATCTGCACGCTACGGCGCGACAGGGCGGTATTACGGCTGTCAAAACTGGTTTGATATAAGGCTGCATCTGCCGACATATCAGCGGGATAACGGTAGGCTTCCAGCAGGCGAATGGCAATCCCCTGCTTGGCCAGCATTAAGGCCAGGCTTAAGCCCACCATGCCACCGCCAACCACTAGCACGGGTTGTTGTGCTGTTTTTTGTGTAGCCTGTTGTATGGCCTGCTGCATTATTTCTTCCTTAATCTCTATTCATCTAAACATTTAAATCTGGCCAGCAAAAAGGCAAACAAGACAAAACCTCGTCAGCCTGCAGCCTGCATCAGCGCTTCAATCTCTGCCACACTTTTTGGTACATCTTTGGTCAGTACATCATTGCCTTCTGCAGTCAGCAGTACATCATCCTCAATACGGATACCAATACCACGCCAGCGTGCCTCTACCGTGTCATCGTCCGGGGCCACATACAGGCCGGGTTCTACCGTCACCACCATACCGGGCTGGTAGCCGCGCCATTCACCATCAATCTTGTAATTGCCCACATCATGCACATCCATACCCAGCCAGTGCCCAGTGCCATGCATATAAAAACGGCGGAATGCTTCGCTGCTAATCAGCTCGTCCACATTGCCCTGTAGCAGGCCCAATTCCACCAGCCCTTCGGTCAGTATTTTAACGGCTACTTCGTGTGGGTATTTATAATGCACGCCCACTCTAGTGGCATCAATGGCGGCCAGCTGGGCCTTTAGCACCAGTTCATACAGGGCTTTCTGTTCCGGCGAAAACTTGCCATTGACCGGAAAGGTACGGGTAATATCTGCCGCATAATGGTCCAGTTCGGCACCGGCATCAATCAGCACCAGGTCGCCATCCTGCAAGGGCTTGTTATTTTCCACATAGTGCAGAATACAGGCATTTTCGCCACCACCCACAATGCTGTTATAGGCGGTCTGGCAACCGTTCTGCGCAAACACATACAGCAACTCGGCCTCCAGTGCATATTCCAGCATGCCGGGGCGAACCTGCTGCATGGCACGCACATGGGCAGATGCACTGATTTCAGCAGCCCGGCGCATCAGCGCCACTTCATGCTCATCCTTAAACAGGCGCATTTCGTCCAGCAGCTGATCCAGCTGTACCACTTCCAGCGGTACCTGCCCACCCTGCCGCTGCTGCGCAATCACCCGGCGCAGCCACTCGCTAAAACGCGCATCAAATTCGGCATCCTGCCCCAACCGTACATACACACGTTTTTTGCCGCTCAGCATGGCAATAATGTGCTTGTCCAACTCTTCAATTACCAGGGCTTCATCTGCCTGGTAGGTGGCTACAGCACCAGCCGTACCGGCACGCAGACCATCCCATATTTCACGCTCACGGTTACGCTCGCGGCAAAACAGGGTATAGGGTTTGTCGTTACTGCTTTGCAGTACAGCCACTGCTTCCGGCTCGGCAAACCCGGTCAGATAATAAAAGCTGCTGTCGGCACGGAACTTATAGTCGGCATCACGGTTACGCACCGCAACCTTGCTGGTGGCAATAATGGCAATCGCATCATCACCCATTAATTGCAGTAAACGGACACGGCGGCTGGCAAATACGCTTTGGCTTAACACGGCGGGAGCTTGCTGGTTCATGCGGCTTCAATAACTCACGAATAAATTGGCGATGAATAACAGGATTATTTGTAGCATTTTTTTATATACAACAGCGCAGTTTTATCAGCCATCTGTTCAATAGATGGCTGATTGAGCATATCAGCCCTGCATCATTAAGAAGGACGACCCGGCGTAAACATGTCCACTACAGATACATTGGCTTCCTGCTGCTGCGGTTGAGGCGCATTTTTTAGTAAAGGCGTATCCGCTATCAGCTGTTTTTTACGCCCGGTAGCCAGGCTGACTGGAATCAGGCGCACAAATTCTACCAGGTCAGCATAGCTGGCCTCGCCTTCTTCATCATCGTCGCCACTGTTAAACTCCACGGCGGCTACGTCCTGCAGGTCTTCCAGTAACTCAGCTTCATCATTACGGATTTGTCCGGAAGCCAAGCCAAAACCCAGCACCACACCACCACACCAGTCTGCCAGTGCCTGAACCCGTTCAATCAGCAGGTGCTGGTCATCCGGCAACAGCGGCATATAGTCCAGGCTATCATCCGCCAGTGCTGCTGCCACATCTTCAGCTTCGTCCGTCAGCAGTTGTAAAGCCTCCCCAGAAAGGCTTTCCACATCCAGTTGCGCCAGAATCTGTAACCATTGTTCGGACGTGGGCGCCTGGGCTACCGCCACAATACCCATCAGCACACCATGCAGTTCACTGGGGCTCGTTAGCTCCGGAATATTGCCAAAAGCGGCTTCCCACTCGTTCCAACCTGAAATATCGTCTTGCATCACATTGACCAACCTGTACATAGACCTCTATATTACTACCCATTGATCATTCACGCGACCCAATCATGTTGGAAGAACTTCAGCGTTTACAAACGCTCACTCAAAAACTGATTTCTCAGGTACAAACGCTCAAGGCGGAGAAACAGGATTTGCAGGTACAGCTAGAGGCCAAACCTAAAACGGTGGAAGACCCTGCAGTGCGCGAAGCACTGGAATTGACCACGGTCCGCAATCAGGAACTGGAACAGGAACTGGCTGCCCTGAATGAGCGCTATACCAGCCTGAACCTGGATGCTACCGCGCTGGCAGAGCGTTATGGTCGCCTGGAACAAAATGCCGGCGAGCTGAAAAACCGCTTTGAGTTACTGCTGGTTGCCCGTGATGGCATGAAAACCGAACGTGACCGTATGCTGGAAGCACAGGCCAAGGCACAGCAGGATCATCAGGAAATTGTGCACGAGCGTGATGAGTTAATTATTAAGAACGAACATGCCAAGCGCAAGGTGGAAGCCATTATCCAGCGTCTGGCCTCGCTGGGACAGCTTGGCGCTGCTTCACCGGCAGAATCATCTGAGGGAGATGCCTGATGAGCCTGGATTTACAGATTCTGGACCGCACCTACAAGCTGGGCTGTGAACCGGAAGAAGAACAGCAGTTACGTAATGCAGCCAACTTTTTAACCCAAAAACTGCGTGAAGCCCGTAGTGCCATGCCGCGCATTGAAACAGAGCGCCTGGCTGTTTTGGTAGCACTGAACCTGGCGCAGGAAATATTAAACCTGAACAAAACTTTGCAGGAGCAAACCAGCCACCAGCGCATATTAAAGCAGCTGGTACAGGAACTGGAAAAAGCAGTGGACGATTAAAAACCCGCTCAGACACCAAAAAAGCGTATCAGTGACCTGATACGCTTTTTTATTGTTGCACAAAAGGCTGGCTTGCTGAAATCAGGCACAATATTTAAACCATGGTCTGGCGTTATAAGCACTAATACGCGCGTGCAGCCACCACACTTACTTTTACCCGTTTATAGGCTGGAAATGGCTTATCTTTGCAACCACAGCTCATCTGGAAGTTTTCCAGTTGCCCCGGTTGCAGCTTACTGCGCTTAAGGGCTGTGGATGTTTCATATACAAACTGACCTTTTTCATCAAAAAATTCGGCCTCAATCTCAATTGAGCTTAGTGTCTTTTTAGCATTATTTTTTACAGTACCCAGTATAAGTACTTCATTGCCCAGTTGGGTATCCCTAAAGGTAGTCACCTCAACATCAGCAGAATAATCCTTGTCCCATTCGGCGTATTCCGGGTTGGTATCGCTGGAAGCATATATAAAACTGGATATAACACTCCAGCCCGCCTCCCCACCATTACGGCAAATGCCATGGGAATGAGTAGCCCCAAGCCAAAACTAAAGCCTTGCCAGATACGCTTTTCACCTTCATCAGCCATTTACTTCACCTTATTTATTTCTCTTTATCTATGATTCATTACTATATTTTTCATTAATCCGCGCCTTGCGCCTGCCCACCGGATTGGCATCGGCACGCTTGCGGCGTACTTCTTTCGGGTCACGGGTCAGCGGACGATAAATCTCAAAGCGGTCGCCATTCTGCGGCAAATAGTTTTCAACATCAATGCGGTGGCTAAACACCCCCACCACCAGCGCCTGCCCTTTTGCCAGCTTGTCCAGCAAACCGGATGCCTGCAACACCTGCATCGTGCTCATACCCGGCTGCAAGACAACATCTACCAGATATTGCCCGCCACCATTCGCCTGGTCTTCTACATAGGCTACCTGAACCTGGGCATTATGTTGCTGGGCTGACATTGCGCTTCCCTATCTCTCAAAACTCATTAAAACAAAAATGGCATACTGCCGGAACAGTATGCCATTTTAACCCATCTTGATGCCGTTTCTTTATGCCTTTGGCGGCAAATGATGGTTACACAGAAATTATGCTGGTAGATAATTACACCGGCAATAACCAGCCAATGATTGCAATAATCAAGGCCAGCGGAATCGCAATACGCACCATTACCCGCCACAGGTTATATACGGCTTCCTGCTCAAAACTTAGGGCCTTGCGCAAATGGCTGATCTTCATCAGCCAGCCGGCAAAAACTGCATACAGCAGGCATACCAGTAAACCAAGTAATCCGGTAACGATGGTCAATACAGGCTGCACAGGCAATAACCACAGTAGCAAACCAGCCAGTACGAATAACCACTGCAGTACCAGCGCCACACCACGTGCCTGCAACTGCCCACGCAGTAAGCCAACCAGGGTAGCTGAGGCACTTAGTAAGGCCAGTACCAGCAAAATACTGCTGGCAGGAGTCGCTGTTAAACCAGCACTTAAAGCCAGAATCACCCCAGCAGCCAGTTGTGCGCCCCATACCGGTAAGGCCCACTGTACTGCGCGCTGCGCGCTGGCCTGCGCTGCCAGTTGCCAGTACAGACCATAGCCCAGACCGGTACTCACCAGCGTTAATACCACTACCCACGCCCACTCTTTCAGACTAAATGCTGTCCACTGCCAGCCAGCAACATCCCCATGCAATACATTCAGTACAATGGAGGCCAGCAGGGTTAAAGCCGCCACCAGCAGTAATAGCACCCGTGGCACAAAGGACAATGCTATGGCCAGCAGCACCAATGCCGCAGGTACATAGGCACTAAACTGGCCGATATGTGGCTGTTGCGATGCCACCAGCGTCTGGCTGGCATGGAATAGCAGGCCACCACTGACCAATGCGGTTAATCCGGCGGCCAGCCATGCAGTAATACGCCAGGTAGGCTTGATGTCGGCTTCCCGGGTTAATACGGCAATGGCAACCAGTGGTGCGGCCTGACTGCGTTTAGCCAGGGCAATTTCCAGCAGGGTAAATGGCAGGGCAATAAACAGCATGCACAATACCCATGCCAGCCAGAAATCCAGCTGGTGCATATTTTGCTGCAGGGATGCAGGCAGTAACCAGCTGGCCAGTAACAGGGTGAGCACCAAAGCGGTGATGGCACCACTCAGGCGCACCAGTGCGGGGGAATTGAAATTGG
>JASLIR010000260.1 GCA_030152125.1 Alkanindiges sp. | reverse complement strand
TATCCTGTACCACCGGAATCACCAGCGTATCCCCATTATTGGGGCGATACAGCGCAATTCTTAACTGGTTGGCACCACGCACAGAGCGGGTTTCCGGCAGGCTGTTCGGCTGCATCACATCCACAAACAGCTCATTGGCATAAAATGAATCATACAGCGACTGGATATCCGCCTGCTTACCCAAATCGGTCAACTTCAGGTACATGGTGGTAAACATGCCACGAATCATCGGCACCAGATGCGGTACAAATACCACCTCGTCAAAAGCACCCGCATCACCAGCAATGCTATTCAGCCCCTGCACAATTTCAGGATGGTGACGATGGCCTTTTACCCCATAGGCTTTAAAGCTGTCAGCGGCTTCGGCAAACAGCAGGCTGGTTTCCGCTTTTCTACCGGCACCGGACACACCCGACTTGGCATCCACGATCAGGCTTTTCAGGTCCACCAGCGGATTTTCCTGTTTTAATAGCGGCAACAGGCCAAGCTGCACGGTAGTTGGATAGCAGCCCGGATTACCAATAATGCTGGCCTGTTTAATGGCTTCACGGTTCACTTCTGGCAGGCCGTACACCGCAGTTTCCAGCAAGTCCGGGCACGCATGCGGCATGCCATACCACTTTTCAAACTCGGCAGTGTCCTTCAGGCGAAAATCTGCCGCCAGGTCAATCACCTTGACCCTTGCCTGGGTTAATTCACGGGCCTGCTTCATGGCAACACCATGTGGCGTCGCAAAAAACACCACGTCGCAGCTATTTAATACCGCCTGATCCACATTGGAAAACTCAAGGTCAGTTAAACCACGCAAACTGGGGAACATAGCATCAACCCGCAAACCAGCTTCGGTTCTGGAAGTTAATGCTTTAATATGCGCTTGCGGATGGCGCAGCAACAGGCGAACCAGTTCTACTCCTGTATAGCCCGTGCCACCTACAATACCAACTGATACCATTATTTGTACTCCACTCCACAATTCAGGCAATAAACTGTAAACTGATAGTATGACAGGAAGATTGTCCAGACAAAACTACCGATTGTGGTAGACGTATCGCTTTTTTTGTTCTTAAATAGCGGCTGGGATAAAATACACTATAAATGAAGGGAGCATGCGGATGGCTTCGTTAGCGCTAAATAACACTGCTAAAGCAATTTTACTTGCACTGCTGAGTACCGGTTTACTTACCGCGTGCGGCGGTGGCGGCGGTGGCACAACCAGAGGATCAGATTCAGGCGGCGAAACGCCCACCCCTGAAACTACCTACAAGCTTACCGTCTCATCACCCACCCCTCTAAAAAACGCCTCAGTACGTGTTATTACGCTTGCCAATAAGGAAATTGGAAAAGGAACCATTGCCGATGGGTCGACGATTACCTTTACTGTAAAAGCATCCGACACCAAACAAATCATGATTGCAGAAATATCCCCCAAGGATAATGCCAGCTTTTATTATGATGTCACGCTAAACAAATATGCACCATTTAATACCACGCTGCATCGCATGCTGGGAATGACATCCGAGGACATTAACTCATCTGTTGATCCTTTTTCGGAAGTCGCTTATCAGCGCGCCCTGGTACGGTCCGGCAGTATGGATCAAAACTCGCCTGACTTTAGCAACCTTACAACAGACGATATTATTAATAGCGAAGCGGAAGTTCTGGTCACTTTTGGTGTAGGCCTAGCCTCTAAAAACCCTGGCCCTAACCCTGACCTGATCACCCTTAACAGGCGCAGTGACTATACGAAACTTATTTTTACCCAGGGTCAGCCAAACCCGTTTAGCACGAGACAGCAATACGAAAATGCTTTTTTTGCTGCTGGTCACTACTGGATTCAGCGCCGTAGCAATCCGGCCGATACTACCCCGTATTTAACCTTTGCTAAAAAAGCAGCAGAAGACATGCGTGATGGTAGCCTGGATGGATTAACCATTTTTGGTGATGGCACAGACGGCAAAAATAATAGTTACAGCCTTAACAATGGCATTGTTGCCCCAGCACCACTGAATACAGACCCCGCACTCAATAAAATTAAAATTTTTGAACCTGGAAAACCGGAAGACAGTAACACCGGCACCATGAAAGGTACACAAAAGGCTACCCGTGTGCCATATGCCGAAGCACTTAAATTCAATACTCTCGCCTTTATGAACTCACTGAGCCACAATGATACCGAGGGCTTAAAAAGTTTTACAGAGTTTAAATATGCAGATGGTTATGGTAGTTATCAAGGCAATTTAACCAAACCCCCATTTGGCTTGCATAGCTTTGGCGCAGGCAACTACAAGCGTGCCTTTGGCATAGAGCCTATCATCCTTGCCAAAGGCAAAGAACTGTGGATAAAAAATAAAGACTGCATCGACGGAACCTATGTAAAAGCCCCTGCAGATAAAGACATCCCCGTACTACCAGAGTGCGTGATTGGTGTGAATGTGCAGGGTGAAGGAGATGTTGCACCATTCAACACCATTCAGGCGCTGGTGGGCAAATACAGTAATACTGACAGCTGTAAACTAACCGTTAGCTATAACGGACTGGTTAGCCTGAGCAAAGGTAGCCAAACATTTAATAGTACGATTAACCGCGGCGAGTTTGACGCCATTATTCACACCGGTGTGAGTGATGATGATCACTCCTATGTACTGAATGTAGCATCAGCAGACGCTACTCCTCTCGAAATCATTCAGCTTAAGGTAGTAGAACAGAAGGTTGTTTCTGCCGCAGCTGGCTTTTCCGATACAGAGTACCCTAAGGCGCTGGTCAACCCCCAGCTTAGCTGTACCTTCCAGTACAACTAATGCCTGGCAGCAAAAAGCCCGTGATTTAGTTCCACGGGCTTTTTTATGCGCAATTGTGTTGTAGGGGCAATTAGTGCCACCATGCTGGCATTTTAAACTGTTTCAGCTGTTGCCGGTGTAACAGGTAATGCGGGTCAACCTGCAGCATTTCCTGCCAAAAGGCAGCAGAATGATTCATTTGCCGGGTATGGCATAACTCATGCAGCAACACATAATCCAGTAGTTCTTGCGGCAACAGCAGCAATGCTGCATTTAAATGAATATCGGTTTTGCTGGAACAACTACCCCACCGGCTTTTGGCATGCTTCAAATTGCAGGAACGATAGCTAAAGCCATGTTCACCGGCCAGTATGCACAACCTCTCTGGCAATACTGTTTGGGCGTGCTTTAACACCCAGCGTTTAACCATGTCTTTGGCATTGTCCTGATTCACATGAATCCTAAAATGCTGTTCATCTTCACGCAAACGCTTTACATCAGCAAAAACGACCTGCCAGCGCTGCTGTAAACATACAAAATCCAGGAACTCCCCATCCCTTAATTCAACAGCTGTACAGGCCTGCTGCTGTGCATTTTGCCAGGTTTTATGCAGCCACGCCTGTGAACCCTGCAAAAACTGCTGAATCACCAGCTCCGGTACCCGTGGTGGTACCGTCAGGTAAATACCATCCTGCCGAACCCGCAGCAACAGGCGCTTGGCCCGTGCATTGGTACGCCGGGTAATGGGTGGCAAGCCTGTGAGCAGGGCAACTTCAGACATAGCTATTTATGATTCACTCCGATCCTGTATCTGCTCCTGCACCGGAGCCAACGACT
>JASLIR010000421.1 GCA_030152125.1 Alkanindiges sp. | reverse complement strand
GAAATATCGGCTTTTAAAGTTTTTGTAATAAGCTTGTTAGGCAGATAGAGCAATTGCATGGCTAGATGATTTATCGAACGATAATATTGTAATTAGCGAACAATAGCGCACGGTAAAAATGGTGATATTTTCTCGCCTCGCTGCCTTCGGCAACTCGGTGAGAGAGGGGCTTTTGGGGACGAAGCCCCATATGCGACAACTTAGCAAATAATTCCAATAAATTCATTTTATTATATGCGTGTTACGGGAGGTTTGGAGGGCGGCAGCCCGCCAAGTCTCCCTCCAAAAAGTGGCTTGGGTAGCAAGCCACTTTTTGGGCTTTTGATTTGTACCATATGCGAGCCGTGCTGGCTTTTTAGCTAGAACTATTTAATTAATAAAATAATTTGTAATCAAACAGTTGCTGGGTTGATTAAAACTTAATCGAACCCAACAGTTGCTCTAGCTCACCAGGGTAGAATCACCTTTGCTTGCCGGTTTAATGGTGCTTGTTACGCAGGCGGTTGCTGATAAGTGTGCCCACACCTTGGTCGGTAAACACTTCCAGCAGGGTAGCATGCGGTACGCGGCCATCTACGATGTGCGCACTCACCACACCGCCTTTCACCGCATCCAGTGCACAGGACACCTTGGGAATCATCCCGCCATAAATAACACCAGTTTCAATCAGCTGATCCACTTCCTGCGTGGTCAGTCCGGTCAGGATGTTTTTGTTGGCATCCAGCACGCCGGCAATGTTGGTCAGCAGCACCAGCTTTTCAGCCTTTAATGCTTCCGCCACTTTGCCTGCTACCAGGTCGGCATTGATGTTGTAGGTATTACCCTGTTCATCCACACCCAGGGGTGCAATCACCGGAATAAAGTCACTGGACATAAACAGGTTTAACACGTCAACCTTTACCCCGGTTACTTCACCTACCAGACCAAGGTCAATTTGCTTGGTGGCGCCAGTATCGTCTTTTTTATCCAGATACAGCTTGTGGGCCCGTAACAGGTTACCGTCCTTACCGGTTAAACCAATGGCGCGGCCACCATGCTGGTTAATCAGGTTAACAATGGACTTGTTCACGCTGCCACCCAATACCATTTCCACCACTTCCATGGTGGGGGCATCGGTTACGCGCATACCGTCAATACGGTCAGACACACGGCCTAACTGTTGCAGCAGGTTATCCACCTGTGGGCCACCGCCGTGTACCACCACCGGATTAATGCCCACGGTTTTCAGCAGTACGATGTCACGTGCAAAGGAGCTTTCCAGAGCCGGGTCGGTCATGGCATTGCCACCGTACTTCACCACAATGGTTTTACCGGCAAAACGCTGAATGTAGGGGAGTGCCTCGGTTAAAACGTTGGCAATATTAAGGGCGGTTTCTTTGGCTAAAGCCATCGGCTGCTCCGGAACATGTTATTGATGAATTAGCTGCGCCAGTCGCTCATCGTATGGCTGCAACAAATTGGCAAAGGTGCTGCGAATGGCTGCAAGATCATCCGCACTGTCGGCATCAAAACGGGCAGTCAGATGCGCACCAGTATTGGATGGACGAATAATGCCAAAGCCTGTGTCAAAATCAAGACGTATCCCGTCAATTGTTGAAAGTTTTGCGTGTTCCAGCCTGCCAGCGGTCTCTGCCAGCTCATTCATCAGGCTATTCGCATCAATACCCTTAAGTGGCAGTAACAGTTCAGGGGTGCTAAAGCGCTTGGGCAGGCGGGCAATGGCCTGCTCCAGTGACCAGCCTTGCTGATCCAGCCATTCCAACAGGCGCAGGGCTGCATACAGGCCGTCATCACGGCCCTGGCCACGCTCATCATTAAAGAAATAATGCCCGGCAAACTCACCGGCAAAAATAGACTGATAATCCGGGTTGTTCAGGGCACGGCGCAGGAAGGTATTGCCGGTACGAATCATGACCGGACGGCCACCATGGCTGGTGATGGTGCTGGAGACCATGCGCGAGCATTTCACATCAAAAATCACATCACTACCGGGGTTATGATCCAGCAGCATTTGCGCAAACAGGCTAATCAGTTGATCCGGCGATACCATTTCGCCACGGTTATCCAGTACGGTTACGCGGTCACCGTCACCATCGAAGGCGAAGCCCAGGCTACAGCCGGAAATGGCAATATCATTGCTCAGGTCGGTCAGGTTTTCGGCCTGGCTTGGGTCTGGTGCACCATTCGGGAACATGCCATTCGGTTCCGTATTCATGGCGCTTACTTCGCAACCTGCTGCCTTTAAGGCCGCCAGTGCCAGCTCACCCATACTGCCGTTCATGCCATCAATAGCAATATTAAACGGCTGCGACAGCACCACATCATCCTGCAGCATGTTCAGGTAGGCTTCTTTATAATCCTGTTCACGTATGTTGCCCAGTCCAGTAACAAAATCCTGTGCTTCCACCCGGTTACGAATGGCCTGGATATCTTCCGGGGTAGGTGATTCACCGGCAATAATCCATTTCAGGCCATTTTCATCGCCCGGATTATGGCTGGCGGTAATCATGACGCCATTCATATCATAATCACGTGCAGCAAAGTGCATTAGTGGCGTTGGTACCAGGCCAATATCAATCACGGTCAGGCCGCTTTCCGACAGCGCCTGACGCACCAGCTTGGCATAGCTGGAGCTGCTGGCACGCGCATCATAACCCACCACAACCTGATACTGGTCTTTGGCCCGGAAAGCAGCACCCAGTGCACGGCCAATTTTTTCAATAAAGCTGGGCGTCAGCAATTCGATGGAACCACGGATATCATAAGCGCGGAACAGTTTTTCCGGGAAAACGACGACAGGTGCAGTAAAGTCCAGATCGGGGAACAATGCATCATCCAGGCTAAACTCGATCATGTCTTTTTTTGCCAGCTCACCCGGAGGCAGCTTTTCTTCTTGCTCTGCTGCGGTTTCAGCTTCATCCAAGTCACTGCTTCCGGCTGCAACGTCCACCTTATCCAGTACCAGCTTGCTGGTAGCCTGTGCAGATGTTTCCTTGGATTGGCCGGAGGTTTCATCCAGCTCATCAAATACATTGGCAATGTCGGTATGGGACAGGTCGGGTAATGGCTTGTTCAGGTCAACCTGACTACCCAGATGATTATTGGCCGGGCTGGTATCGCCATCCGGCAGTAAGGGATTGATGCTATCAAAGGTTTGTTCCAGCTCTGTACGTTGTGCAGGTGTCTGCACGATGGTAGTGCTATCCCTGCGCAGTAACCAGGGTAGTAAGCTGATGCCGCCGGCAACCAGGCTGATAAGTGCCAGAATAAGCGGGGTATTACTATTACCAGTTTTGGAGGCTACGGCCAGTTGCCAGCCTTTTACATTCAGCGGAGTCGGGATCAGATTGCCATCATTGCCACTACTGTTAATCCGTAATACTTCCAGCGCACCACCGCCATTCAGTTCCTGGGAAAAGCGGATTTCAATATTTGGTGGCGTAATGGCTTTTAAATCTTTAGTCAGCGGTGCAATGGGCCAGGCAAATAGTGCATAGCCACCGCCAGGCATGGCCAGTGCGGTGCTGATAACCGCTTTGTCTCCCGTGCCGCTAATTTCCGGCTGGGTGGCACCCTGTTTGGTGCGGTTTAATAAATCCTGATCAATGTAGCTGAGCGAAGGTGGGATAGTGCCTTCCGGTGGAATGACTGCTTTTAAGCTGGCGCCGCTTTGCAGCATGGGTTGCTGAGCCAGAAGCTTGGCTTTTTCCTGCCATTCCTGTGCGTGGCTGTCAATCACCATACTGGCCTGTTTTGCATAGCTGCCGATAGCATCCTGACGCAGGCTTTGTTCATGCTGACCCGCAATGGTATACACACCCACACTGCCCCCGGCAATCATCATGATATGCAGGGCAAGCACCAGCGGTTTGGAAATAGGTTTTTTATTAATGTTGTTTGTAGCAGGATTGGCAAAAAAAGTTTTTAGTTTCAACACGACACGCTTCCTTGATTGTCTTGGTGAGGTTTGTCCCGACAAGCCGCAGCACAGAGATCAGACAGCCTACAAAGATAAACGACTACAACAGGATAGTGTAGTCGTTTCTGCAAAATCAGCGTGTTTTTTTAGTGATTTAATACGAATTGGTGATTAATTGCTACCGGTATGGCCAAAACCACCGGTACCACGTTCGGTTTCTTCAAACTCCTGTACCACTTCAAACTGGGTTTGAATGACCGGAACCAGCACGTATTGTGCCATGCGTTCACCCGGTTGCAGGGTAAATGCTTCCTTGCCACGGTTCCATAATGACACCATCAGCTCGCCCTGATAGTCGGAATCAATCAGGCCCACCAGGTTGCCCAGCACAATACCGTGTTTATGGCCCAAACCGGAACGCGGCAAAATCAGCCCGGCATAGTGCGGGTCGGCAATATAAGCGGCTATGCCGGTTTTAACCAGTATGGTATCACCCGGTTGTAGTTCAACCGCTGCATCAAGGCAGGCACGCAGGTCTACACCAGCAGCACCAGCGGTGGCATGTTGTGGCAAAGGCCAGGTGGTACCAATACGCGGGTCCAGGATTTTTAACTGTAGTTTCATGCAAAAGCTCAGAAATGTAAGGGAAAGACAAGTATTAACAGCTGGTTGGCTGCTAAAGTTATTGAAATAAACTAGAAACCCTCATCCCAGCCTTCTCCCAGAGGGAGAAGGAGTTCCCTCTCCTTTCAGGAGAGGGTTAGGGTGAGGTTTTTAGAGAAATAAGACAGCCTTAACTACCCGAATAGTCTGTCATATAGAGAATGTCATATACGCTATGACATTCTTAGCAGCTTACTTTAAACGCAAACTTACAGGCGCCATACCTGAAAGCCAGCCTCAACCAGCTGGTCGCGGTTAAACAGGCCTTTAATATCCAGGAAAGGCGCTTGTGCAGTACTGCGTTTTTTCAGTTCGGCAATGGATAAATGTTTAAAGGCATCATGACTCACGGCTGCAATAATGGCATCGGCATGCTCCACTTCTTCCAGCTTGTCCAGATTCAGGCCGTATTCATGCAGGGCTTCGTGCGCATCTGCCACCGGGTCAACCACCTTCACATTAATGCCATAGCTGATAAGCTCGTCAATAATGTCTACCACACGGGTATTGCGGGTGTCGGCACAGTTTTCCTTAAAGGTTAAGCCCAGAATCAGCACGGTGGCCTTGCCAATCACCGCATTGTTTTTACACAGCATGCGAATGCAGTTTTGTGCTACATGAATGCCCATGCTGTCGTTGATGTGGCGTGCTGCCATCATCAGGTCGGCATGCAGGCCCAGCTGTTCGGCACGGAAAGTCAGGTAATACGGGTCTACACTGATGCAGTGACCACCAACCAGACCGGGATAAAACTTCAGGAAATTCCATTTGGTGCCAGCAGCAGCCAGTACGTCCTGGGTATCAATCCCGGCACGGTGGCAAATCAGGGCAAACTCGTTCATCAGGGCGATGTTTACATCGCGCTGGGTGTTTTCCAGAATCTTGGCGGCTTCCGCTACTTTAATGGACGGTGCTTCATGTACCCCGGCTGTAATAATCAGCTGGTAGAGTGCAGAGACATCAGCAAGGGTTGCTGCATCCTGCCCGGACACAATCTTGGTAATGGATTCCAGCGGGCGCAGTTTGTCACCCGGGTTAATCCGCTCCGGTGAGTAGCCCAGACGGAACTCCTTGCCGGAAGCTTCCAGAATTGGCTGGCATATTTCCTCGGTTACACCGGGATATACAGTAGATTCAAAAACAACCGTGGCACCGGATTTCATGTTGTCAGCAATCAGCTTGCTGGCGGATTCCACCGGCGACAGGTCTGGCAGTTTGGCATTGTTGATAGGGGTAGGTACGGCAGTAATAATAAAATCTGCCTGCGCCAGTGATTGCGCGTCAGCACTGAACTGAATATGACTGGACGCTACAAACTGTGCGTGCTGCATTTCACCAGTCGGGTCCTGCTGGTTTTGATAGGCAGCAATTTTGTCGTGATTGATGTCAAAACCAATGGTTTTCATCACGCGGCCAAATGCCAGTGCCAGTGGTAGCCCGACATAGCCAAGGCCAACAATCGCCACGGTCTTTTGCGCAATCTGCGTTTTTAGGTCTGTCATATTGTTCCTGTAAGTCCTGTATCTGTAAGTGTCAATCCGCGCCCGTGTCTGCCACAGGCGGATGACCATGTAATGAATATCCCTGAATGACCTGCCAAAAGCGCCTGTTATGCTGCAATACCATAGTAGGCGTTGCTCTCCTATTTCATCAGCGCTTTCAGGTTTGCCAAATATGCAGCAGCCTGGGCTTTGGGGTCAACATTAGACAACTTTTGTTTCTTTTTACCGGACCATTCCAGTTCTTCTTCCGGTAATTCATCCAGAAAACGGCTGGGGCTGGTCTGGCGCATCTGGCCACCGGCCTTGCGCTGTTCTGCCAGGGTGAGGGTTAAACCCTGGCGTGCGCGGGTAATGCCCACGTACATCAGGCGGCGTTCTTCCTCAATGGTTTTGGCGGCAATCGAGTTACGATGCGGCAATAATTCTTCTTCCAGCCCCATGATATACACATAAGGGAACTCCAGCCCCTTGGCGGCATGCAGGGTCATCAGGTTGACCTTGTCGGTGTCTTCCTCTTCCTGCTGCTGCTCCAGCAAGTCCAGCAATACCAGTTTGCGAATCACACTTTCAATATTGCGTTCATCTACATCGTCGGCCCGGTTAATCAGGCTTTGAATACTGGTAAACAGGGTTTCAATATTGTCCAGCTTGTTTTTTTCGGCTGCCGGGGTGGTGGCCTGTTCCTTCACGTAATCAATGTAACCCGTTTCATTGATCATCTGGCGTACCGCAGGCAGCGGGTCGTCATTGTCGTGCAGGCGCTGGGTAAAATCTTCAATAAACTGGGCAAACTCGTGCAGTTGCGAGGCGGCTTTTTTAGCAATAACCATGCTCAGGCGCTGGTCACCGCTGGCACTTAGCAGCGACAGGGTATTGTCCTGCGCAAACAGCCCCAGTTTTTCCAGTGTGGCCGGGCCAATCGCACGTTTTGGGGTGTTGATAATACGCAGGAAAGCACTGTCATCTTCCGGGTTGATGATTAGGCGCAAATAGCTCATCACATCCTTGATTTCCGCGCGGGCAAAGAAGGAGGTACCACCGGACAGCTTGTAGGGAATCTGCATCTGGCGTAGCTGGGCTTCCAGTACCCGGGCCTGGAAATTGCCCCGGTACAGCACGGCATAGTCTTTCCAGCTTTTACCATTCATCAGCTTGTGGTGCATTAGGTCATGCCCCACACGTTCGGCTTCGTCATCGTCATTGCGGCAGGTAATCACCCGGATGACATCGCCATGACCTTTATCACTCCACAGCTGTTTTTCAAACAAGTGCGGGTTATTGGTAATTACCGAGTTGGCGGCTTTTAAAATACGGCTGGTAGAGCGGTAGTTCTGTTCCAGCTTGATAATATTCAGGTTAGGAAAGTCTTCTGCCAAAAGCGCCATATTTTCCGGCTTGGCACCGCGCCAGGCGTAAATCGACTGATCATCATCACCCACGGCAGTAAAGCGTCCCATTACACCCACCAGCAGCTTCACCAGCGTGTACTGGGCGGTGTTGGTATCCTGATACTCGTCCACCAGCAGGTAACGTACCCGGTTTTGCCATTTGTCGCGTACTTCCGGGTTGTTTTGCAACAGGCGGGTAGGCAGGGCAATCAGGTCGTCAAAGTCCACCGCGTTATAGGCGCGGATATTGCGTTCGTACAGTTCAAATAAATGTGCCAGCTGCAGGTCTTCCGGCGTTTCTGCGGTACTGATGGCCTGTGCTGGCAGCATCAGGTCGTTTTTCCAGTCGGAAATACGGCGGATAGCCTTGGCAATCAGTTCCTTGCTGTCGGCACCGGATAAATTGTCGCGGTGCATTAAATCCATCAGCAGGCGCTTGCAGTCATCCGCATCCATAATGGAAAAATTGTTTTTTAGTTCGGTATGTTTTAATTCGTAGCGCAGCAGGTTTAAACCAAAGTTGTGGAAGGTGGATACGGTGAGTCCTTTGCCTTCCTCGCGCGAAATGAGTTTACTCACACGCTCCTTCATTTCGCGTGCGGCCTTGTTGGTAAAGGTCATGGCGGTAATACGGTGTGCCGGAATACCGCATTGCTGGATTAAAAAAGCAATTTTACGGGTGATTACCGCTGTTTTGCCTGAACCAGCCCCGGCAAGTACCAGCAAGGGGCCGGACACATAGGTCATGGCTTCCTGTTGGCGCGGGTTTAAATCATTCAGTTTGGCATGACTGCTCATTCAGGCGTTACTCGGGTAGGGTAAAACGGGCACCCGATTATAGGCGCATAACGACGATAGCGGGAGCTTGTATTTTTTCAAAAGGTAATTTTGTGAACAATAGAAGAAGGCGGGGCGACAAGCAGGGTCGTGCTATCTTTATCCGTGCTTGTTATTTAGAGGCATCATCATACGGATGAGCTTTTCAGGTTTAACCATCGTATGGGTGGTTTGGAGGGGCTGGCCCTCCAAACCATAGCAAAAAATCGCCTTCGCTTGCGAAGGCAATTTTTTGCGCTTTTGACCTTGTAAGTAACAGAGAAAACATATTTTTTATAAAAATAAAAAGCCAAATTTTTTCAGATGGTTATGCGGTTCTACAGCATCCGAAAATTTGATGACTTGCGCTGCTTTAGTTGCAGCTCAGGGCGAATCAATACTGTATGAAGATTTGCCGCTTTGCATATAGGCTTGCAACTTGCCTACCCGGTGTAACCGAGCGGCAACACCTTAGGCGATGGCTATGTGTTACAACACGCTGATGATTAGATAGTGGAGTAACAGATGGCTAATTTATTGCAAATCAAGGCAATTCTGGCAAAGCGGGTAATGCAGGCGCTACTGGGGCTCTGCGTAGTCAGCGCAGGGCAAACGGTGTGGGCTGGGCAATATGTAGACCAGCTCAGCCAGTGCCTGGTGAATGCGACCTCGGAGCAGGACCGCAGCACAGTGGTGCAGTGGATGTTTGTGGCATTGTCGGCGCATCCGGATTTAAAAGGCTTTAGCAATGTTAACCCGGAACAGAAAGACCAACTGGACCGTAAACTGGCGGCTGTGTTGCAAAACACCATTGCGGATAAATGCCAGGCCCAAACCAAGGCCGTGATCCAGAATGAAGGTATACAGGCGGTGGGCGAAAGCTTTCAGGCACTTGGACAGATTACCGGTAAGGCAATCCTGAATGACCCGGCAGTAAATGCACAGTTACGTGGTGCCATACGTTATATTGATTTAAACCGTATCGCAGCCACTTTCCTGACACCAGACCTGTTTTCCAAATTTTTAAAACCGGAATAACCGCTTGGTCTGTGAAAGTGATGCTGTGATGCCAAATGTCATACAACTGCATAAAAAATAGGCGTAAGCTGGAAAAATCCTGCACCAAGTTGCTGCTTTTGCATTAGCATGGTTGTTTTTGATGCCAGCAACGACATAAGAGTATTTTTGCCATCATGAGTTCCGCCAATTTCAATTCCCCCGCACTGGTGCGCCTGAGTGGTGCCATCACCGCTTTGGTGCTCACCCTGTTACTGGCCAGCTGGTTACTGCCTGCGTCCCTGCAGCAAAATATGCACCAGCTGGATTTCTGGCTGGTATGGGTATTGTGCATGCTGTTTATTGCCCTGCCATTTACCCTGCTGGAAATTGCCCTGGCTAAACGCAGTCAGGCCGCGCCACTGGTTGCCATTGCCGTATTAACCCGGGAAGCCGACATCAAGCCTACCTGGCGTATTACTGCATGGCTGGCCGCCGGATTAACCGCATTGGTCAGTGGTG
>JASLIR010000414.1 GCA_030152125.1 Alkanindiges sp. | reverse complement strand
GCTGGCTCATACAGGCTTTGACCAGCTTCTGTTTTTTATCAGTGGAACGCACCACATAAAAAGACCACGGTTGCAGGTTGGATGAGTTAGGTGCCATCAGCGCCAGATCCAGACAGTCATCCAGTACCGCTTTAGGAATCTGTTTATCGGTAAACTTACGTACCGAACGACGGCTGGCAACAATCTTGCGGAAGGATTCAAGGTCTAGACCTGTCGGTGCCGGTTCATGGTAGCGTGGCTTACCGTTTACCATAATATACTGATGCGCTTGTGTTTGTTCTGATGTGCTATCTGCTGTCATGATTCCACCAATTTGACAATTTGTGTTTTCAAAATTATAGCAGCCTCAAACAACTGTCAATTTACTTATTGTACTGAACAGTTCAAAAGCTTAAGCAAGATAAACACATCAACACGCATGACAAGCCATGCTTAAATAAAGTTTGCTATCTTAGGCCACAGGCCTGTTTTTACAGTTATTCTACCCTGCCTGAATAAAACCAGAGTCATGCCGTTATGGTTAAAATTTCCGCAATCCAGCCGCATCTTCAAGTAGGTGCAGTGGATAACAACCTTCAGCGTATTGAAGGCTTAATCAGGGATGCCTACCGCAGTGACCAGCCTGATATCATTGTTTTACCGGAAGCAATGACCTCACCCAATGTGTATGCTGCACAAAATAGGCATGTACCACAATCCCTGGACGGTACTGCGCTGCACTTACTCAAAAAGCTCTCGCAAGAGTTGAATATTATCATTGCTGGCGGTTTTCTGTGTAAGCGCGGACAGCATGCCTACGGTACTTATACACTGGTTGAACCCGATGGAAGAACACACCTGCACGACAAAGATATCCCAACAGCCTGGGAGCATCATTTCTATAAAGGCGGCACTGATGATGGTGTGATTGACTGTGCAGCGTTAGACTGCAAGGTTGGCCTGATGTCCGGCTGGGAATGGGCAAGGTTCGCTACGGCACAACGCGTTCGCCAGCAAGGTGTAAAACTGGTACTGGGTGGTATGTGCTGGTATTCCATGCCCACCAACTGGTACGGTTTAGCTGGCCGCTGGATGCGCAACGAGCATGAAATATATAAACAGCAATCCTACGCCTTGCCGCAACAGGTTGCCCGTTTAACCGGTGTGCCTGTGGTACATGCGGCGCATGTTGGTACTGTACGCTGCCAGACGCCTTTGCTGCCCTGGGTTAACTGGGAAACAGAAATGGTGGGAGAAACGCAAATCTGTAATCAGGAAGGTTTGATTCTTGCCCGGTTAAGCCTGCAAGATGGAGAAGGATTTATTTCTGCCAGTATTGAGCTGAATAATCCCCAGCCTTTGGATGCCATACAGCCCAGATACTGGATTCCCGATATGACAGCCACCTCCAGTGCCGCCTGGCATCTGGGCAACATTCACGGGGATATCTCTTACCGGCTACGACATGCCTTAAAAGCCTTTCCCTGGCAACGCCATCAACAGTAAAAACATACTTTCCAAGCTGGCTCCGTTGGCTAGTGATAGCCAGCTTATTGATAAGTCCGGCCCTGATACTGTAACCAGCCATCGGCATGCCGGCCTTGTGGGTCGTGGTGTGTCCAGTGAATCACCCCACCTTGCGGGTTATATTCATAATCGCCTTTAAAGCCAATCTGCTGCCCCGCCTGTAAATTTTCTATTCGGGCCGCCAGATCAATATTATGCGCAATGAGTACGCTTTGCCCATGCGATAATTCAATAATAAAGCGCTGGTGCCTTGAACCATTATTGTCATCTGGCAATACTTTTTTCACCACAGCCTGTCCCTGCACCGCAACGTCACTACGCTGCTGCTGAAAGGCTTGCTGGATAAGCTGGTCTGCTTGCGAATCAGGTAAACGAGTTGTATTGGCATCATCAGAGGTAGAAGCGTGGGTGGTAGCTGTTGCCTCCACCGCTGGTACATTATTTGTAGGGGCTAGCTGCTGCTGCTGTGACTCCAGCCAGAATGCAGCACCTGCCACCAGTAGTGCAATAACAGCAACAACCCCCTTGGGTAGCTTAGGCTGGTTTTGTTTTCCGGGCTGGCGACTCATCAATATTTTCCTTTATAAGTTGCTTAGAGTTTAAACCATAGCGTGAATCCGGCCATAAAAAAACCCTGCCGGAGCAGGGTTTTCTCAACAGTCCGTGCAGATTACTGCCCGGATTATGACGCAAATTACTGGGCAGCAGCCTGAGCAGCAGCAACTTCTTCAGCGAAGTTCACTTCTTTCTTCTCAATGCCTTCGCCAACTTCAAAACGTTTGAACTCGGTTACTACCAGGCCAGCAGCTTTCAGTACATCACCAACTTTTTTCTCGTTGTCGATTACATAAGCCTGACGCAGCAGGGTTACTTCGTTCAGGTATTTGTCTAAAGCACCGCTAATCATTTTTTCAACGATGTTGTCTGGCTTGCCAGATTCACGTGCCTTGGATTCAGCGATTTCTTTCTCTTTAGCCAGTACGTCAGCTGGAACGTCTTCAGCATTCACAGCAACCGGGTTAAACGCGGCAACATGCATTGCAACGCCTTTACCAGTTTCTTCGTTGCCGCCTTTATAGGCAACCACAACACCAATTTTCAGGCCATGACGGTAAACAGCCAGGTTTTCGCCTTCGATGATGTAACCACGACGAATCTGGATGTTTTCACCAATTTTCTGTACCAGCGTAACACGCGCTTCTTCAATCGTTTCTGCATCGCTATATTTCAAGGCAGAAATTTCAGCAGCGTCAGTCGCGTTGTTAGCCAGCGCCACTTCAGCAGCGCGGTTAGCAAATGCAGTAAAGTTGTCGTCTTTAGCAACGAAGTCAGTCTGGCTGTTTACTTCCAGCAGTAAGGCACGGTTACCATTTTGCGCGATGATGATTGCACCATCAGCAGCAATGTTGCCAGCTTTTTTAGCAGCTTTAGCCTGACCAGATTTGCGGAGGTTGTCGATTGCTACTTCAATGTCACCATTCGCTTCGGTAAGTGCTTTTTTACACTCCATCATGCCTAAGCCAGTACGGTCACGTAGTTCTTTCACCATGCTTGCAGAAATTGCAGTCATGTCTCTCTCCTAGATTCTATTAAAATTAATCGTTCAGAATTTAATTCATCAAATAAAAAACGGCTCACTCGCTTAATCACGTGAGCCGTCCACTACACTTTCTTCGCGCCATACTGTAGGTGGCTTAGATGTCACCGCGATGACATCCAGCACACGGCGCGAGGCTCAGCGTATTATGCGTCAGTAGATGCAGCGGCTTCAGCAGCAGGCTCAACAGCTTCTTCAGCTTTAGCTTGTGCATTAGACTGGCTTTGAGCGTACTCTTTACCAGCCAGAATCGCATTGGCAACAGCGCTTGCATACAGGGTAACCGCACGAATCGCATCGTCGTTACCAGGAATGATGTAGTCAACACCGTCCGGGTTAGAGTTGGTATCAACGATACCAATTACCGGAATACCCAGGTTTTGCGCTTCTTTAATTGCAATTGCTTCGTGGTCAACGTCGATGATGAACAGCGCATCAGGCAGGCCGCCCATGTTCTTTACACCACCCAGTGCACGTTCCAGCTTTTCCATTTCGCGGGTACGCTCTAGCGCTTCACGCTTGGTCAGCTTGGCAAAAGTACCGTCCTGAGACTGAACTTCCAGGTCTTTCAAACGGTTGATTGATTGACGCAGGGTTTTCCAGTTGGTCAGCATACCACCTAACCAGCGGTGATCAACGTATGGCTGGCCAGCACGTTGCGCTTGTTCACGGATGATGTTGCTTGCAGCGCGTTTAGTACCAACAAACAGTACCTTGTTCTTTTTACTTGCTAACTGGTTAACAAAGTTCAGTGCATCGTTTAACGCTGGTACAGTGTGTTCCAGGTTGATGATATGAATCTTGTTGCGTGCACCAAAAATGTACGGAGCCATTTTCGGGTTCCAGAAACGTGTCTGGTGACCAAAGTGTGCGCCTGCTTGCAGCAAGTCACGCATACCTACATTGTATTCTGCCATGATATTTACCTTTTATGGGTTGAGCCTCCATGCGTCCTCATCGTCCACTCTCTGCAGGCAAAGCCTGTGAAAGCACCCAGATCGATGTGTCGACACATGTGCGGATTTTTCCTCAAATTTTGGCAGATTAGATTAATCTTACAATTGGATAAAAATATTAGCCAAAAGCATTTGCCAAAACGGGGCCGTATTTATACCATAGAAGCGTCACTTTTGCCAAAAAATTTTGCATATTATGAATAGTTTTACTTCTCCGTATCAGCATTTGATCAAAACCCCTGAAGCCATCGAAAAAATGCGTGTGGCAGGGCGTTTGGCGGCAGAAGTACTGAACATGATTACACCCCATGTCAAGGCAGGTATAAGTACACTGGAACTGGACAGGCTATGCCACGAGTACATTGTCAACGTACAGGATGCCATTCCAGCCTGCCTGGGCTACGGTGGTGGTCATGGCCGCAAGCCCTTCCCCAATGTAATTTGTACCTCGGTGAATCATGTGGTGTGCCATGGCATTCCTAGCGAAAGCAAGATTTTAAAGAATGGTGATATTGTTAATATCGACGTTACCGTGATTAAAGACGGTTATCATGGCGATACCAGCAAAATGTTTACCATTGGCGAAGGCTCCATTCTGGCCAACCGTATTTCTGCCGTGGCACAGGAAGCCATGTATAAAGGCATGGAAACGGTGCGTCACGGTTCCTATGTAGGTGATATTGGCTACGCCATCCAGAAGTATGTAGAAGCCGAGCGCTTTAGTGTGGTACGTGAATACTGTGGCCATGGCATTGGCACCACCTTCCATGATGACCCACAAATCCTGCACTATGGCAAACAGGGCACCGGCATGCGCCTGGAAGCTGGCATGACCTTTACGATTGAGCCGATGGTAAATGCCGGTGTATGGCAAACCAAGCTGCTGGGCGACAACTGGACCGTAGTAACCAAAGACCACAAACTGTCTGCCCAATGGGAACATACCATTCTGGTGACTGAAAATGGTATTGAAGTGCTTACTGCCCGTCCAGAAGAAGACTTGTCACGCTTTAACCAATAATCAATACATGCAGTAATAAGAAAGGATGCTTAGGCGTCCTTTTTTATGGCCGGCAGAAATTACTACTGATCATCACCAAACAATTCCGGCATCATACGGCTACTGTCTTTCGCCTGTACCGGCGGACGCGTACCAATAGTCACCTCAATTTCCTTAGTGGCATTACCACGCTTCACTTCCATGGTCACCGTCGTGTTGGGCTTTTGCTGTGCCACCACATGAATCAACTGGTTAGCAGTCAGCATTTTCTGGCCATTAATGCTCAGGATAATGTCACCTTTTAACAGGCCACTTTTGGCAGCTGGCCCTTTAGGCAATACACCCCGTACCAGCACACCTGCTTCCTGCGGTTTGGCAGCAGTATCCATGATATCCACATCGTTAGGATCAATGCCTTTTACTTCAATGCCCAGCCAGCCACGGGTTACCTTGCCTTCCTGCATAATGGCCTGCAACACCTGCTCGGCCTGTGGTGCTGGAATGGCAAAACCAATACCAAGTGAGCCACCTGAACGCGAGAAGATGGCGGTATTAATACCAACCAGATTACCTGCCACATCAATCAGTGCGCCCCCGGAATTACCCGGATTAATGGCTGCATCAGTCTGAATAAAATCCACATAGGTATTAATACCCAGGCCGGAACGTCCAGTGGCGGAGATAATACCCTGCGTTACCGTTTGCCCCACGCCAAAGGGATTGCCAATGGCCAGTACCACATCGCCTACCAGGCTAGTGGAGGTTTTAAAAGGCAATACCGGAAGATCAGCCAGCTCAATTTTAATCACTGCCAGATCAGTTTCCTGATCAGTACCCACCACCTTAGCCACTGCATGGCGGCCATCCTGCAAGGCCACAATAATCTGATCGGCCTGCTCAATCACATGGTTATTGGTCAGGATATAACCATCAGGACTGGCTATCACACCGGAACCAAGACTGGTTTCATCGGTACGGTCATCCTGGGGGAACTGCTGGTCAAAAAACTTGCGTAACACCGGGTCTTCAATCTGTGGGCGTGCCTTGATTTTTTGCTTGGTATAAATATTAACAACGGCTGGAGCAGCCACACGCACTGCTTCGTTATAAGACACCACACCACCACGCGGCGACACTTCCACCAGTGGCTTCTGCTTTTCCTGCGGCAAACCGGATGAGGAGGAAGATTGCTGTTGCCAGTGCTGCTGCCAGAAAAAGAAACCCGCAATCACACCAATTAACAAGACCCAAGGTAACCAAATGATGGCTCGACGCACCTTATACCCCTTCATTGCACAACACACATTGTTTTAATACAGCACCCGCTGTTATGAACTATAATCTAATCGTAAGCATGTTGCAGCGCTAGCAAACATTTTATTATGTTTATTTTAAAAATGTAAATTGATTCAGGGTTTTGTTGTGATGGTGGAGCTAAATAGCCTAATTAGTTGGTGTAATGATACATTACAGACACATGCCTTTAAGGATTACTGCCCTAATGGCCTGCAAGTGGAAGGAAAACCATACGTTAGCAAAATTATAACGGCCGTTACTGCCTCACAGGCTGCGATTGATGCCGCCATTGCCGAACAGGCAGATGCACTGCTTGTTCATCATGGTTATTTCTGGAAAGGTGAACCGGAGCCACTCACCGGTATGAAAGGCGCGCGCATTAAAAAACTGATGCAGCATGATATCTCATTGATTGCCTACCACCTGCCGCTGGATGCACATCCCACCCTGGGTAACAATGCGGCCTTGGCAGACTTGCTGGATATTACAATTACTGGAGCGCTGGATCCAAGTGAAACGAAACCGATTGGCAATGTGGGCCGCATCGCCCAGGCAGTGACAGTACAGGCATTCCAGCAGCACCTTGAACAAAAATTACAGCGCCAGGTATTACACCTGCCCGGTAAAAGCAGTGCTATTCAAAAAATTGGCTTTTGTACTGGTGGCGCACAGGATTTCCTGTATAAAGCCGCACAACAGGGCTGCGATGCCTATATTTCCGGTGAGGTCAGTGAGCGCACTTTTCACGAAGCGGCTGAGTTAGGCCTGCATTACTTTGCCTGTGGGCACCATGCAACTGAACGTGGCGGTGTGCAGCGACTGGGAAAAGCATTGGCAAAACAGTTTAAGCTCATCGAAAAATTCATTGATTTTGAAAATCCGGTTTAATATTTGATTTTTATTATTTTTTTAACAAAACCCTCAAATGCATCGTATAAAAAAACACAGACTGAACATAAGCTGTCTTGTCAATTTTCTACTAATACGGCATGGTTACAGGGTATTTTTACTTATCGGAAATTTTGATTGATTTTCCGCCAAACTTAGGAGATAACTATGGCAGTTTTAGTTGGAAAACCGGCACCGGATTTTAATGTAGCAGCTGTTTTGGGCAATGGCGAAATTGTTGACTCTTATTCTTTCAGCGAAAACACCAAAGGCAAATACGCACTGGTATTCTTCTGGCCACTGGACTTCACTTTTGTATGTCCATCCGAAATTATCGCGCTGGATCACAAATTTGACGAGTTCAACGCACGTGGCGTAGAAGTAATTGGTGTATCCATCGATTCCCAGTTTACCCACAATGCATGGCGTAATACCCCGGTTAGCGAAGGTGGTATTGGCCCGGTTAAATTTGCTATTGCAGCCGACCTGAAACAGGACATCGTACGTGCTTATGACGTGCAATCTGCTGGTGGCGTAGCATTCCGTGGTGCGTTCATTATCGATAAAGACGGTATCGTTCGCTCACAAATCGTGAATGACCTGCCACTGGGCCGTAACATTGACGAACTGATCCGTATTGTTGATGCCCTGCAATTTACTGAAGAAAACGGTGAAGTGTGCCCAGCCAACTGGCGCAAAGGTGACAAAGGTATGACCGCTTCTCCAGAAGGCGTTGCAGCTTACCTTTCTGAAAATGCTGATAAGCTTTAATACAAATAAGCTTTAGTCACATCGGGACAGCATGTAAGATAGCGTTAGCAACTTAACGTTTGATTATGTGCTGTCCTTTTACAATATTGATTCCCAGCTAGTGCAAGGAAAAATCATGTCTACAATTACATTACCTGAATTACCATATGCAAAAAATGCGTTGGAACCGCACCTGAGTGCTGAAACACTGGAGTTTCACCACGACAAACACCATCAAACCTATGTAACCAACCTGAACAATCTGATCAAGGGTACCGACCTGGAAGGCAAAAGCCTGGAAGAGATCATCAAGATCAGTGCTGGTGATGCTGCTAAAGCAGGAATTTTTAACAATTCCGCGCAGGTTTGGAACCATACATTCTACTGGAACTCCATCAAACCGAATGGCGGTGGCAAGCCAACCGGCCCAATCGCTGAAAAAATTGATGCTGCTTTCGGTAGCTACGAAAAATTTGCTGAAGCATTTACTGCAGCTGCAACCACACAGTTTGGTTCAGGCTGGGCATGGCTGGTAGCGGACAAGGTCAATGGTGACCTGTCTATCGTTAAAACCGGCAATGCAGACACCCCGCTGGCTCACGGCCAGGTTGCGCTGCTGACCATTGATGTGTGGGAACATGCTTACTACATCGACTTCCGCAATGCACGCCCTAAGTACATCGCTACTTTCCTGGAACACCTGGTAAACTGGGATTATGCCAATGCCAAACTGGCTGGCCAGCCAGCTGGCGTAGAAAAATAAGTCCAAGCTTATTTTTAAATAAAGAAAAACAGGCCATTTGGCCTGTTTTTTTATGCTATCTATTCGGTTAATGCCGTGGTCCAAGCATACTTTGCAAAATCCCGTCCTTGTCAATCAAGTGATGCTTCAGCGCCATCAGCACATGCCCTGCCACCATTAAGCCAGCAAACCACGACAGGTAAATGTGTAGCGGCTTTACAATCGCCAGTAAATCGTCATTTGGCTCAACCAGCCTGGGAATATTAAATAGATAAAGAACAGGCGCCGGATGCCCAGCACTCCAGCTAAATAGGCAGCCGGATAGAGGCAATGCAACCAGCATCAGATACAACAAAAAATGCCCCGCATGCGCTGCCTTTTTCATCAGTGGTA